>NZ_JACJDO010000007.1:0-118940 GCF_014163535.1 Pseudoalteromonas sp. SR45-4 | reverse complement strand
CCCGATTTTTCAAAAGCTTGGTTAAGTAATTCGGGATCTAAGATGCCAGATAAGTTATCAAGCGTTGTAAATTCATCAGCAGATGAGAAGGTGGTTGAAAGAGCTGTTTGAATATCCATAAAAAAACCGTAATTAGCGAAACTAATTACGGATTATTCACGATCATTTAGATCGGTCAACCGATCAATTAACCTTAACTGATCGGCATTAGGCCTTAATGGCCTTTTTTTATTTATGCAGGTTGATTATTTTTCTAGCAAAATGTCATGTATTTTTGCTAGGTCTGATTTGCCAGCAATAATTTCATCCGGTGTTAAACCCGATAACTCATGCGGAAACACTAGCCATTCTTCAGACTCATGAATATAGTAATCTGGCTTCATGTCTACTTTAGAGTTTTTAGGCTTGTAGTAAGGGCATGCAATGCGAATATCGCGCGGTAAGTTTAAACGCATTAGCTCTGAAAGCTTTTCTTTTAATGCAAAAATACTGCGGCCAGAGTCAAACACATCATCAACAATAAGTAATGAGTCACCTGCATTAGCATTTTCTACAATGTAGTGTAAACCATGTACTTTTATCTCTTTAGATTGCTTTCCAATGCCATAATAAGACGATGTACGTACCGCAATGTGATCGGTTTCAATGCCTTTGTAATCGTAAAATTCTTGCACTGCAATACCTATGGGTGCACCACCTCGCCAAATACCAATAATGAAATCTGGACGAAAGCCATCATTATACACTTGCGCTGCTACGCGAAATGAATCTTCAAGTAATTGTTGAGCCGTGATATAGCACTTATCTGACATAGTTAGGATCCCAGTGGTGAGTACAACATTTGAGCGCAGCTTAGATTAAAGCTGTAAATGAAACGTTCAAACATCTAAGGCGAGGGATTTTACCGTAATTTAAATCAAAATGCTTGTTTGCAGCACAAAAAAATAGGCACCAAACGGTGCCTATTATAATTTTTTAATAAACTAACTCTGCAAATATTACGCTTTTTCTAACAAGGTGCGAGCAACAGTACGCATGCCTTGTGTGGTAGCGCCTGCAGCCCATTGGTTAGTGCTGCTCATATTAAATGCAGCTGCCAGATCAATATGCACCCAGCCTTTGCCATCATTTGCTACAAAGCGCGATAAGAAACCAGCCGCATTTGATGCACCACCATAACCACCGCCTTTTTGCGCACGGCTGTTAGCTGTATCGGCATAAGCCGATGGGCAGTTTTGCTGATGCCACTTTTCAAGTGGTAATGGCCACGCTGCTTCCATTTCTTGAGAAGCAAAGTCTTCAACTTCACGTACTAGCTCTTTATCAAGTGCAAACAAAGCATTGTACTCTTGGCCAACAGCAACTAGCGCAGCGCCGGTTAGTGTTGCAGCATCAATAATTAATGGCGCACCACTCTCACCTGCAGCCATTAAGCCATCAGCTAATACTAAACGCCCTTCAGCATCAGTATTTACAATTTCAACTGTAGTGCCATTTTTATACGTTAAAATGTCACCTAATTTATAAGCATGGCCAGAAATTAAGTTTTCTGCACAGCATAAAAACAGCTTAATACGTTTTTCAATACCGCGATTAATAGCCAGCGCCAAACCAGCCGTTACTGTAGCAGCACCGCCCATATCGCACTTCATGCCTAGCATACCTTCGCTTGACTTAATTGAGTAACCGCCTGAGTCAAACGTAATCCCTTTACCTACAAGCGCAGCGCTTACTGGCGCATTTGCGTCGCCTGTTGGGTTGTAATCAAGCTCAAGTAAAACTGGCGGGCGAACACTACCACGGCCAACAGCATGAATACCGATCCACTGTTGCTCTAATAATGCATCGCCTTTAATAATTTGGTAGCTCACATGCTCAGGCGCTAACGATTGAATAAATTCAGCGGCTTTTTCAGCAAGGCTTTCTGGGTAAATATCATCGGCAGTACCGTTAACCATTTCGCGAGCCCAAATAGCTGAGGTTTTTAAGTTACCTAGCTCTTTAATATCTGACTGTGTGTTGTCAACAAAGGTAACGCCATTTAACGATTTAGGCGTTACAAACCCTTGATAAAACGCCCACTGGCTTTCGGTACACCAAGTATCGCCAGTTAGTTCAACAGCTTTTACGCCTTGAGTAGCAATAGTACGCGCTGCTTTTTGAACATTTTTTAATGTTTCTTGCTCAGATAAATGAACGGTTGCCCCGTGTTCATTAAAAGATAACGACGCGTTTTCGCCCCAATGGCTTGGTGCTGACTGCTCGCTTAGTTGAACAACAAATTTTTCACTCATGTTAGAATATCCTTGCACTTAAATGTGCCACCGAGTTTACTATAGAGCGCTTGAGTTCCCAACAGCTTGAGATAAATAACATAAATTACGCTACGGAAGTTATTATGAAGTACCAACCTGCCCTGCAATCAGCCACCTTATTAAAACGCTATAAACGTTTTTTAGCTGATTTACAGCTCAGTGATGGCTCAGAGTTTACCGCCCATTGTGCCAATACAGGTAAAATGACTGGCTGCGCTGAACCCGGTTTTAATGCTTTTTACTCCACCAGTACTAATAGCAAACGCAAGTACCCGCAATCGTTAGAGCTCACCCAAAATAGCTTATCGCAACTTATTTGCGTTAATACCGCAGTAGCAAATAAAGTGGTTGCTGAAGCTATAAATGCCAATCTTATTAGTGAGCTTAACAATTATGAGCAATTACAAAGCGAAGTTAAATATGGCAACGAAAACAGCCGTATCGACTTTTTACTAACCAGCGATGAGCGTCCTAATTGCTACGTTGAAGTTAAATCGGTAACGCTCTTAAGCCAAGATAACCCCCGCAGTGGCCAAGGCTACTTTCCTGATGCACCAACTCTGCGCGGGCAAAAACATATTCGCGAATTAATAGAGATGGTGGAGCAAGGTCATCGTGCAGTATTACTTTTTGCTGTACTGCATCAGGGAATAAATCAGGTAAGCGCTGCTGCTCATATAGACAATAAATATGCACAGTTACTAAATGAGGCAATTAACCAAGGCGTTGAGGTATTTGCATATAAAGCAGATATTTCTACCAATGAAATCATCTTAAAAGAGAAGCTCCCTTTTATATAATCATCATTTAATACAAAGTGTTGTAATTAGGTTTTGGTAAATACAAATATAAAGCAGCGGTAATGGGCTAAATATATAAAGTAAACTTTAAGTAACACCTTGTTTTTTAACTTTTAGCCCACATATATAGGCAAGTTTAGAAACCGATAGTGCGATTAAAAAAAGTACAAATATTACTTATCATACTTTTAAATCAATAAACGTGGTTACAGCTAATTCGATTAATTAAAAATAAATTTGCCTAGGGTATAAGATTCTGTTATTTATACCGCCGGCTAATGCTGAGGCATTAAATTAAGGATTTAGGAGAGAGTTATGCCAAACCAAAATAGATTAGGATTATTGGCTCAAGCCGGTTTAGAACCATACCAAGAAAAACCAGGTGAAGAGTATATGAATGAAGCACAACGTGTTCATTTTAAAACAATTTTAGAAACTTGGCGTAACGATTTACGCAACGAAGTTGATCGTACTAAATCGTATATGCAAGATGAAGCTGCTAACTTTCCTGATCCAGTTGACCGTGCTGCGCAAGAAGAAGAGTTCTCTTTAGAACTGCGTACTCGTGACCGCGAACGTAAACTGATCAAAAAAATTGAAAAAACAATCAACTTAATTAAAGAAGATGATTTTGGTTTTTGTGAGTCTTGTGGTATCGAAATTGGTATTCGCCGCTTAGAAGCGCGCCCGACTGCTGATTTATGCGTAGACTGTAAAACACTTGCAGAAATTAAAGAAAAGCAATCTGGACGTGGCTAATTAACTTATATTAATTAGTTATGTTTACTACAGCCGTTATTACGCCAACGCGTAAATACTGCGGTCGCTTTGCACCGTCTCCTTCTGGGCCATTACATTTTGGCTCATTAGTAGCGGCTGTAGGTAGCTATCTTGATGCTAAAGCTAACCAAGGAAAATGGTTAGTTCGCATCGAAGATATAGACACCACTCGCGTTGTAAAAGGCGCCGACACCGACATTCTAAATACCTTACAAGCCTATTCTCTGCACTGGGATGAAAACGTCGTTTATCAAACACAACGTTTAGATTTATACCAAGATGTTGTTAACTCTTTACACAATAAAAACCTTATTTATGCCTGTAGTTGCTCGCGCAAACAAATTAAAGCTATTGGCGGAATTTACCAAGGTCATTGTAAAAACCTGCACCAAGATATAACCCACAGTGCCCTGCGCCTTAGCCAAAGCTTTGCCACCAACCAATTTAACGATTTAATTCAAGGCGACATAAACGTTAATAACGCCTTTGCTGCCGAAGATTACATAATAAAGCGCAGCGATGGTTTATTTGCCTACCAGCTTGTGGTGGTAATTGACGATATAGACCAAGGGATCACGCGCATTGTTAGAGGGGCTGACCTAATTGAGCCTACCGTTCGCCAGATCAGTTTGTTTAAACAACTTAATAGCCCTGTCCCCCAATTTGCTCATTTACCCTTAGCAGTTGCAAAGCCAGGCTTTAAGCTCTCAAAGCAAAATTATGCGCCAGCAATTTGTAAGCAAAACCCTAAACCGGTACTTATCGATGTGTTCGCGTTTTTAGGCCTAGCAGTCCATAGCCAGCTTATGGACTTAAATATTGAGCAACTACTTGCATGGGGGGTAAATAACTTTAGCTTAAATCAAGTGCCAAACCTTGCTGAAATTCAAATTTAGCAGTCCACAACTCCCCGCGCGCAATAATTTAGACCTTTAAGTAAATAAAAATCGCTAAAAATGGCTTAATTTCAGTGCAGCAACTTAATTTTTAAACCTTGCTGGTATATGATAGCCGCCTAAATATATGCTATTTACATTAATCAGCCAGTAATAGGTTATAACACCTACATTTGCTGTAATTTTGATTGCAATGGCAAGTCAATCAACACCTTCTAGGAGACAGACTATTATTTCCAAGCTTTTTCAATTTTGTCGACAAATAATCGGCCCAAATGCCAGTGCCGAAAACACGGCAATAAGCAGCGAACCGCTAGTGATCTCACGAGGTGAACATGGTATTTCTCGTAAACAATTTAGCCCAAATGCAATCAAAGTTTTATACCGTTTAAAAGATGGTGGTTTTGACGCCTACCTAGTTGGTGGTTGTATTCGCGATGTATTGTTAGGTCAACAGCCAAAAGATTTTGACGTGGTAACAAATGCCACGCCAGAACAAGTTAAAAAGTTATTTAGAAACTGTCGTTTAATTGGCCGCCGCTTTCGTTTAGCTCACATTGTATTTGGTCGTGAAATAATAGAAGTAGCTACCATGCGCGGGCACCACGAAGCGCCAGAGGACAAAAACCAAATAAGCCAATCGAGTGAGCAAGGACAATTGCTACGCGACAACGTATTTGGCAGTATTGAGGAAGACGCAGAACGCCGTGACTTTTCAATCAATGCACTTTATTACTCAATTAACGATTTTTGTATTTACGATTACGCCAATGGTTTAGCCGCAATAAAAGCTAAACAAATTGAGCTAATTGGCGATCCAGAAACGCGTTACCGTGAAGATCCGGTGCGCATGCTACGTGCGGTACGCTTTGCCACTAAGCTAGATATGAAAATTGCACCAAACAGCGAAAAGCCGATGACTGCTTTAGCAAGTTTGCTAGATAACATTCCACCGGCGCGTTTGTTTGAAGAAATACTCAAACTGTTTTTAAACGGCAAAGCACAAGCTAACTACTTAATGCTGCGCAAATACGGCCTATTTAACTCACTGTTTCCAGAGCTAAACCGTATTTTAGATAATAATCCTGGCGGGCTTGAAGCCACTTTTATTGAAAACATGTTTAAAAATACAGACGATCGTATTAACGCAGATAAAAAAGTAACCCCTGCGTATGTATTTGCTGCGCTACTTTGGTTTCCGCTATTAGAGCGCACTAAAACAGTACAAAATGAAGAGCAGCTCTCTGAATACGATGCATTTTCGCAAGCAATTAATAGTGTACTTAGCGATAACGCCCAGCACATAGCTGTTCCTAAACGCTTTACTTTAGGCGCACGCGACATTTGGCATATACAGCATCGTTTAGATAAACGTGCCGGCCAACGTGCATACAGATTAACGCAGCAACCTCGCTTTAAAGCCGCATACGACTTTTTATTAATGCGTGTAGAGGCAGGAGAAACACAACATAGCGAGCTTGCTCAGTGGTGGACACAATATTTGAGCCTAGATATTAATGGCCAAAAAGAAATGGTAAGAACCTTGGGTCAGCCTGCGGGGCCAAAACCACGCAGACGCGCTCGCCGTCGTACACCTAAAAAGCCAACAGAGTAACTTCTATGCACTGTGTTTATTTAGGTTTGGGTGCCAATTTAAACTCACCAAAAAAGCAGCTTGATAACGCTATTGCCGCGCTTAAAAAGCTGCCAGATTGTGAATTTATAAGTGTTTCGCATTACTATACGAGTAAGCCCATGGGCCCACAAGACCAACCTGACTATATTAACGCCGTTGCCTGCATAAACACTACGCTTAGCCCTGAAAAGCTGCTTGATTTAACCCAAGCAATTGAGCTTGAGCATGGCCGTGTTAGAAAAGCCGAGCGTTGGGGGCCACGTACTTTAGATATAGATATGTTATTGTTTGACGCACAAACAATTAATACCGAGCGCCTTATAGTGCCTCATTATGGTTTAACTGAACGTGAGTTTGTTGTGTATCCACTGCTAGAACTTGCGCCAAAACTTATTTTACCCAGCGGCATTGCACTACACACTATTGCAAATACATTACCGCTTAACAATTTACAACAATTACCACAGTAATTAACTAAGGCTTATGCCGGTGAGAAAATTATGTCTAAAATAACAGTTTCAACTTTAAATAAAATGAAAGCAGAAAAAAATAAAATTACTGCTTTAACAGCTTATGATGCCAGTTTTGCTAAGTTATTTCATGATAACGGCGTTGAAGTTATTTTAGTTGGCGACTCTTTGGGTATGGTATTACAAGGCGGCGACGATACACTTGGCGTAACTAATCAAGATATTGCCTATCACACTCGTTGCGTACGTGCGGGTAGCCGTGAGCTGTTTGTAATTGCTGATATGCCGTTTATGACTTATTCGAGCCCCAATGACACCTGTAAAAATGCCGCTGAGCTAATGCGTGCTGGTGCTAATATGGTTAAGTTAGAAGGGGGTGAATGGCTTTTTGAGAGCATTGAAGCCCTAACTCAACAAGGTATTCCTGTGTGTGGTCATTTAGGCCTAACGCCGCAGTCGGTACATGTATTTGGTGGTTTTAAAGTACAAGGGCGTGCAGAAGAGCAAGCACTAAAAATAATTGCCGATGCTAAAGCCCTTGAAGCGGCTGGCGCACAATTATTAGTACTGGAATGCATTCCAAGCGCACTGGCAAAACGCGTTACCGACGCATTAACTATTCCTACTATTGGCATTGGCGCGGGTAATACTACCGATGGTCAAATATTAGTAATGCACGACTTAGTAGGTATTTCTGCTGGGTTTATTCCTAAATTTTCGAAAAACTTTTTACTCGAAACAGGCAATATGCCTGAAGCCGTTAAAAAGTATTGTACCGATGTAAAAAGCGGTGCCTTTCCAAGTGCCGAACACGAGTTTAAATAATGCAGTCAATTACTGAAATTAAATCATTACGTAGCCAAATTAAAGCATGGCGCCAAGCCGGATTAAGCATTGCCCTAGTACCCACTATGGGCAACTTGCACTTAGGCCACTTTTCGTTAGTCGAAAAAGCAAAAATGATGGCCGATAAAGTCGTAGTAAGCATTTTTGTTAACCCTATGCAATTTGGCGCTAATGAAGACTTAGACAATTACCCTCGTACCCTTGATGAGGACAAGCGTGGCTTAGCCGACCTTGAAACTGATATTGTATTTACGCCAAGTGTAGAGACTATTTATCCTAATGGTTTAGCTGCACAAAGCTTTGTAGATGTACCTGATATTTCATTAGGTTATTGTGGTGGTTCACGCCCAGGGCACTTTAGAGGTGTGGCAACAGTTGTTACTAAACTCTTTAATTTAGTGCAGCCAGATTACGCTTGTTTTGGCGAAAAAGACTTTCAGCAGCTACAAGTAATTAAAACTATGGCTCGCGACTTATCGATTCCGGTTGAAGTTATTGGTGTATCAACTATGCGTGAAGTCTCTGGGCTTGCTATGAGTTCGCGTAATGGTTACTTATCGAATGAGCAAAAAGACAGTGCCACCGCACTTTTTAAAGTGCTTAATAACTGCGCTGAGCAACTTAAAAGTGGTAATACAGACTTTGCTACGCTGGAAGAAACAGCCAAACAAAGTTTACAGCAAGCTGGATTAAAACCAGACTATTTTTCGATAGCTCAACGAGATACGTTAAAAGCTGCTACACTCGATGATAACAAATTTGTTATTTTAGCCGCGGCCTATTTAGGCAGTGTTAGATTAATCGATAACCTTCAGGTTGAAGTTTAATATAACCGCGACTTTCATTTAAGGATAAGCATGCATACTTTAATAAAAATGAGCGCAGTAGCCCTTACATTTATGCTATTAGCAGGTTGTCAGAATAACGCTGGAAATCCAGAGTTAAATCAATGTGCACAACAAAACTATCAATGCGAAAGTAGTTGTGAGCAACAATCAACTGGCGAAGGTTTAAAGCAGCAAGTATGCTCAGCTAAGTGTGTTGAGAGCTATAATCAGTGTAAAGCACAAGCCGAAAACTTAGGTAACATATAAGTATTAGGCTTGTACCTGAACAGTAAATATAAAAAAACCGCTCAATGAGCGGTTTTTTATTGCGTATAATTTAGTGACTTAATTTAAGCCTAACTTTTTAAGCTCAACTTCAGCCAATTTGGCTGAAAGCGGTACATAACCGTCTTTTTCTACAATTTTTTGCCCATCTTTCGACAATACCATTTTTAAAAATTCAGCTTCAATTGGTGCTAATGGTTTATTAGGGTGCTTGTTCACGTAAAGGTATAAAAAGCGCGACAGCGGATACTTACCTTGTGCTACATTTTCAAGCGTTGCATCAACAAAGTGGCTGCCTTTTTTGGCCAGTGGAACTGTGCGTACACCAGAGGTTTTATAGCCAATTCCTGAGTAGCCAATCGCGTTCAATGAAGATGAAATAGACTGCACTACAGATGCTGAACCCGGTTGCTCATTTACGTTATTACGAAAGTCGCCTTTACACAGTGCTTTCTTTTTAAAGTAACCATAAGTGCCTGATACCGAGTTACGCCCATACAATTGAATATCTTTAGCAGCCCATTCTCCAGTTAAACCTACGTCACTCCAGCGGTTAACTTGCTGCGTTGCACCGCACTTACGAGTAGATGAAAAAATAGCATCTATTTCATCAATACGTAGCCCTTCTATAGGGTTGTCTTTGTGTACAAATACCGCAAGTGCATCGATGGCAACCCGTACTTCTGTGGGTTTATAACCATGGCGTTTTTCGAATGCTTCAACTTCTTTTGATTTCATTTTACGGCTCATTGGCCCTAAATTTGCTGTGCCTTCGGTTAATGCCGGTGGCGCAGTTGATGAGCCAGCTGCTTGTATTTGAATATTTATATTTGGATAAATACGTTTATATTCTTCAGCCCAAAATGTCATCATGTTCGCTAATGTGTCTGAACCTACCGATGAAAAATTCCCTGAAACACCACTAATTTTTTGATACTCAGGTAGTGCGTTATCCAAAGCGACTGCTTGTGCAGATACAAACGTTGTAACAGCCACACCCATTGCGGCAACTAAGTTTTTAAATTTCATGTGGGGTTCTCCAATTTGTTCGTCCCATTTTTTAACTGTGTTCACTGTAAATTGTGTAGATGACAGTGATATTACCCTTAAATGACACTTTTATGACTTGCCACTTGTTTGTACTGTGCTGCTCATAGGTACTATTTTATTACTTGAAAAATCAAAAGAAAAACACGAACCTTGACCCAAAACACTACTAATATTTAACTGGCTATTGTGGCGAGTTAATACGTGTTTGGTAATTGCGAGCCCAAGGCCTGAACCACCTGTAGTGCGACTGCGCGCTTTATCTACCCGGTAAAAGCGCTCCGTTAAACGATTTATATGCTCAGGCGCAATACCATCACCATTATCGGTTACGCTAAAGCAAGCTCGATCGTTTTGACGCTGCCAACATATTGTTATTTTTCCGCCTGGTTTAGTGTAATGAATGGCGTTAAAAACTAAATTAGAGAATGCACTGCGCAGTTCATCTGCTGATCCGCTAATATCTAAGGAAGTATCAATATTAAAAATAAGCTGATGCTTTTTTTGCTGATTAATTGAGTTAGCTTCTGTTTGAATATAGTTAAGTAGTAAGGGTACATTAACCGCTTTATCGTTATTTTGCTTACGCGCACCTTCTATACGTGATAGTGATAGCAGCTGAGTAACTAAACTGTCCATGCGTTTGCATTGCTCAAGCATAGTATTTTGGGCTTTATTCCACATTGCGGGCGGTGGCATCATGTCGCTATCCATCATCTCAAGATAGCCTGTAACCACCGTGAGCGGGGTTCGCAGTTCATGCGACACATTGGCAACAAAGTCTTTGCGCATTTGTTCTAGTTGCTTTAAGCGGGTTACATCGCGTACTACTACCATTAACTGTGTGCTGGCATAGGGCATAACTCTAAACTCAAGTATTTGCTCTATGTTATGACCACTTTCAAGCTCCAGTGGCTCGGTAAATTGGCCGCGGTGCATATACTTAGCAAATTTAGGTTCACGAATTAAGTTATCCAGACGCTGCCCTTGATCTGTAGGCCACTGCAAGCCTAATACTTTTAATGCCAGTTGATTACACCAATAAATGGTTAAATCATTTTGCAGCACTATCACCGCATCAGGAATGGCTTCAGCACCATCACGAAAGCGATGAATTAATGCCGATAGTTCATTACGCTTTTTACGATTACGATGCTGCAGCTGATAAATACCTTCGAATACCTGCTCCCATGCGCCCTCTCCTTCGGGCGGGTTAAAGCTTTGTTGATTAAGCAACCAATCACTTAAACGATAAAGTTGGTAGTAGTGCCAAATAAGTAGCGAAAATGAGCCTAAAAATAACAATAAAAAAGGGGCACCTACTAACAGCCCTATTAGCAGTAAAGGTATAAAATAGATAAACAGCCGTTTAACTAAGGTGCGTTTATTAATAACTCTATACATACACTGTTACCTTAAAGTCACTATCCATTGGTACTTAGTTAAGCTGCAAGCACATTATAATTTACTTGAAAAGCGATAACCTGCTCCGCGTACCGTTTGCACTAAGCGGTCATGCCCTAAGGGTGAAATAGCTTTACGTAAGCGGCGAATATGTACATCAACCGTACGGTCTTCAACATATACGTTAGTACCCCAAACTTGATCAAGTAATTGCTCGCGGCTATATACGCGCTCGGTGTGGGTCATAAAAAAGTGTAGTAATCTAAATTCGGTGGGCCCCATATCAAGCTCACTGCCACCAGAAGTAACACGATGCGAAATAGGATCTAGGCGCAGGCCATGTACGTCAATTGCTTCTTCTAATGAGGTGGGCGACACACGACGTATAACCGCTTTAATACGGGCCATGAGTTCTTTTGGCGAAAATGGCTTAGTAACATAGTCATCTGCACCTACTTCTAGGCCGCGTACTTTGTCTTCTTCTTCGCCACGAGCGGTGAGCATAATAATAGGAATTGCGCGCGTGTATTCATTTTGTTTAAACTTTTTAGCAATTTGGATTCCGCTACCGCCAGGTAACATCCAATCGAGTAATACCATATCAGGGTATGGCTCTACCATTGCCGCAATAGCAGAGTCATAATCTTCTGCTTCAATTGCCTGAAATCCATTTTGTTCTAAAACAAAAACCAGCATTTCTCTGATCGGTGCTTCGTCATCAACGACTAATACTTTACGTGACATTCCATTTATCTCTTAGCTATCGAATTTGTTTTCATTATTATGACTAAGTATGACACTTTTATGAAAACCTAGCGCGTAAGTTAATATAACAGTAAAAAAATACAAAATAGTGACAAAATAAATATTTACACGCAATTATAACGATAAAGCAAAGCGTATAGCAGGATCATTATTTTACTAACATTGCGTATTAAAGTAGCCAACTTTGCTCGCTTAAATAGCATGCGCTAACCTAGTAATACAATTATGATCAGCATTGTGATGATCTTAAATTAAAAGATCAGAGTTTTATTAAGTAGATCCTTCCAGGGATCAGTATTATACCTAGTGAAACAGCTAAGCTGATGATTGTTTGTACTATTCTTTTATTTAATAATGAATTTAAGCACCAACTAGGGCTAAAACACCGGTTTACTTAGTAAAGTAATGATCTAAAACTGATCACGTTAGTAATTCAGTGATCCTAAACACCTACTGTTAGTAAGATATTGATCCCTAAACGGCATAAAAAAAGCCAGTGCAATGCAACTGGCTTAGTAAACTAATCTAAAATGATCAATTATTTAATGCGTGGGTTTAACTCGCCGCTTAAATACTTAAGATGCATTTCATCTAATGAAATTGGTTTAATTTTGCTAGCTTGGCCTGCTGTACCAAACGACTCATAACGCGAAATACAAATATCGGTCATGGCTTGAGTTGCTGCCGCTAAAAATTTACGCGGATCGAAGTTTGCCGGATTAAGCGCCAAATGGCGACGCACCGCACCGGTAGATGCTAAACGTAAATCTGTATCAATATTAACTTTACGTACGCCAAACTTAATCCCTTCAATAATTTGCTCTACTGGCACGCCGTAAGTTTCTGGAATTTCGCCACCGTACTGATTAATTATTTCTAACCATTCTTGTGGAACCGATGATGAGCCATGCATTACTAAGTGAGTATTTGGAATACGTGCATGAATTGCTTTAATACGATCAATCGCTAAAATATCATCCGTTGGTGGACGAGTAAATTTATACGCACCGTGCGATGTACCACAAGCAATTGCCAGTGCATCAACATGGGTTTTATTTACAAAGTCAGCCGCTTCTTCTGGATTAGTTAGCATTTGCTCAGTGGTTAATTTACCCTCTGCGCCAATACCATCTTCTTCGCCTGCTTCACCTGTTTCAAGCGAACCTAAAACACCCAGTTCGCCTTCAACAGAAACACCACACGCATGTGCCATTTCTACAGTTTTACGGGTTACTTCTACGTTGTATTCGTAGCTTGAAGGTGTTTTACCATCGCTCAATAATGAGCCGTCCATCATTACTGATGAAAACCCAAGTTGAATTGAACGCTGACATACACCCGGTGATGTACCGTGATCTTGATGCATAACCACTGGAATATGTGGCCACTCTTCAACCGCTGCTAAAATCATATGACGAATAAATGGGGCACCAGCATAAGCACGTGCGCCTGCAGAACCTTGCACAATTACAGGGCTATTGGTTTTGTCAGCCGCTTCCATTATTGCGCGCATTTGCTCTTGGTTGTTAACGTTAAAAGCAGGTACGCCATAACCATGCTCAGCGGCATGATCCAGAAGTTGTCGCATACTGATTAAAGCCATTGGGTTTTCTCCAATTTTTTGATAGCAGTTCTCTGCCATCTAGTTTGAACGGATGTGTTAGTTTGGCGCAATTACTGCGCCACGAATTAGTACTGATAAACAGTAACTAACGCGTAAAAATCAATTATTAAATTAGGGTGAGAGGTATTTAATAATTAATTATTGCGGATGAAGTAACCTCCATCCGCTTACGCCTAAATAAAATAAATTACTTAGCGCGCGATTCTAGCATTTCAACTGCTGGTAGCTTTTTGCCTTCTAAAAACTCTAAAAACGCACCACCACCAGTAGAAATATACGATATTTTATCGCTAATGCCGTACTTATCAATTGCCGCTAAGGTGTCGCCACCGCCTGCAATCGAAAACGCATTTGAATTAGCAATAGCTTGGGCAATAGCACGAGTACCGTTACCAAATTGGTCAAACTCAAACACGCCAACAGGGCCATTCCATACTACAGTACCTGCATTAGCAATTATTTTTGCCAGCTTGTTTGCTGTATCTGGGCCAATATCAAAAATCATATCGTCGCTGGTAACTTCACTTACATCTTTAAGTGTTGCTACTGCTGAGTCTGAAAACTCATTACCTACAACAACATCAGTCGGTACTGGAATTTCACCATTGTTAGCAACAGCCGCTGCGCATAAGCGATTCGCTTCATCCATTAAATCAGCCTCGTAAAGCGATTTACCAACAGGATAACCCGCCGCCGCAATAAAGGTATTAGCAATACCGCCACCGGTTACTAGCTGATCAACAATTTTTGATAGTGAATCAAGCACTGTTAATTTAGTAGACACTTTTGAACCACCCACAATCGCCACTAATGGGCGAGCTGGGTTATCAAGTGCTTTGCCAAGAGCTTCAAGCTCTGCCGATAATAATGGCCCTGCACACGCAACATCTGCAAATAAACCTACGCCATGGGTAGAGGCTTGTGCGCGATGCGCCGTACCAAATGCATCCATTACGTAAACATCACATAATGCTGCAAGTTGTTTAGATAGCGCTTCGTCGTTATTTTTTTCGCCTTTGTTAAAGCGTACGTTCTCAAATACCACCACTTCGTTATCAGCAATCTCAACACCGTTTAGGTAATCTTTTTCTAAACGTACTGTTTGCTCTAGGGCATCGTTTAAGTAATTAACGACAGGAGCAAGAGAAAACTCTTCGTCATATTCCCCTTCCGTAGGACGGCCAAGGTGTGACATAACCATTACTTTTGCGCCTTTTTCAAGGGCTAACTTAATTGTTGGTAGCGCCGCACGAATACGCGCATCTGACGTCACTTTACCTGCTTTAACGGGTACATTTAAATCTTCACGAATTAATACACGCTTGCCGTTTAAATCTAAATCTGCCATTTTTATGACCGACATGAACATCTCCTTAGTTAACGATACTAAACCCAATAAAAGGCGGTTATTTTATATTAGTTATTTTTTCTAACGCGACCATTGCACGCGCAGTGTCGAGCATTCGATTAGCAAAACCCCACTCGTTATCGCACCAAACTAGTAACTTTATCAGTCGTTTATGACTAACTCGTGTTTGGGTACCATCTATAATACAAGAATGTGGATCATGATTAAAATCAATCGATACTAGTGGCTCTGCGGTGTAACTTAAAATGCCTTCAAGGCGATCTTTAGCTTGTGCTTTAAGCGCACTATTTACTGCATTTAAATCTACATCGGTATTAACCGTTACACTTAAATCCATAGCCGTTACGTTAATAGTAGGCACGCGTACAGCAATGGCTTCAAAGCGGCCTTTAAATTTAGGTAAAATACGGTCTATACCGCGGGCTAGTTTTGTATCAACTGGAATAATAGATTGGCTGGCTGCGCGTGTACGGCGTAAATCGTGGTGATAGGCATCAATTACCGGCTGATCGTTCATCGAGGCATGTATTGTGGTAATAGCACCCGATTCAATACCAAACGCATCATCTAACACTTTAATAACCGGCACTACACAGTTAGTAGTACACGAACCATTAGAGACGATAGTGTGCTCTGGTTTTAGCTCATCGTCGTTAATACCATAAACAATAGTGGCATCAACATCGTTATCAGCTGGGTGCGAAAACAACACTTTTTTAGCGCCAGCGGTTAAATGCAGCTGTGCATGTTCGCGCGAGTGATAAACTCCAGTACATTCAAGTACTACGTCTACATCTAAGGTTTTCCAAGGTAATTCCGCCGGATTTGGCTCACAGAAAAGAGCAATAGCATCGCCTGCTACGCTAATGGTGTCCTCACCAAGCTTTACAGGAAAAGAGAAACGACCATGAGAGGTGTCGTATTTTAATAAATGAGCAATAGCTTCAGGGTCAGCAAGTTCGTTAATCGCAACAATTTTTATGTCGTTGCTCAAACCTGATTCGTATAACGCGCGGACAATATTTCGACCAATACGACCAAAACCATTAATTGCAAGTTTGATTGCCATGAAATATAAAATCCACTCTTTTTGCGTGCAGATAAAGGCAATGTGCCTTTTAGATGGCGGTATTGTAATCGACCTTGAGCTTTATTATAAGAGGGAGCGATTAGAAACTTTAAATAAATGATAAGTTAAAAATTAAATATTAACTTATAAGCTGCTAGAGGCTCGGCTATATAAGGTAATAACCTTAGCTATAGCCGAAGCAGTTAAATTTTATGTAGTGTTACTCTAATTAATAGCTACACCCTAGCAGCTAAAACTTAATTATTACCATAGCCATTTATTAAAGTTATTTATCACCTAAATACTCTGCCATTATTTGTTCAATTTTTTGATCTTCTGCAAGCCTTAATAAAACTAAGTTAACGTCGTTAACTAGTTTACTGTCGGCTCTAAATGCGAAGCCGTAACCTTGCTTATAATACTCCGCACTTGGAATATGAATATTCTCTGCTTTATGTTTATTTTTATAAAACAACAATTGTGGACGGTCAAAAACAACGCCATCCACACTTTTATCTTTTAGTCTTTCCATGGCTTGGCTTAGGTTATTTACCAATACTTTTTGGCCTTGATGTTCTTCAATAAAGCCTATAGCTGGCGAGCCTGCTGATGCTGCAATTTTTTTACCTGGAAATTGTTCAACTTGTGTAATAGTAGAGGTGCTAAAGCTTGATACGGTAAGAGTACTGGCAATACCTGCAATCATTGATGTAGCAAAAATTAATGAAATAATCATCCAACAACCAGCTACAACTCGGCCTTTTAAGCTCACCGGTGCCATGTCGCCATAACCTGTTGTACTCATAGTCACTATGGCTAGCCACATACCGTTAGCTATCCCTCTTTTTGGATCTGCAGGAAACTGCTCTGGAGAATGTTTGCGCTCAGCAAGCCAAAATAGCAGCCCAACAATGGCCAGCAAAGATAAAAATATGGCAACAGCAATTAGTAATTGCATGCTAAAAAAAGGTTTTATTTTACCCCAAATACTGGCATTTTCATCGCGCGAGGCAATAGTAAGGCTCGATTGGTAATAAGGCTGAGAAAACAGAAACTTTTCCACTCGCTCCGAGGTAATACTAATCGGCCCAGCAAGTAAATCAACTTCGCCTTGCTGCAAAGCGGTAAGTGCCCCATCAACCGTAGTAAAATATTTATATTGGTATTCCCAATTTTTTTTATCGGCTATATTTTCCCAAATTGTAAGTGAAATCCCCTCTAGTGAATTATTTTGGGGATTGTGTATAACAAAGGGAGCATCCCCCGCTACACCAACGGTCAAACCTGTCTCTGGCAAAGCACTTTGAGCATGCACCGATAAGGTTAAAATTGCCATAAGGCTTAAAGCGCCTACACGTAATGAATTTAATATTTTTGTTAGCATAAAAACTCAATTGTTTGGGGTGATGTGAATAGATTGTAAGCTCACAAACATACTAATAGAATATGTATAAGGTTACGAAAGTGTAAAATAGTTTCAAGCTAAGGTCAAAAATAGCTTGATTTAGCGCTTAATTTTCAGATGGTAGCCTTAGCTTTCAGGTAAAAATAAAAGCCAAGTACGGTGTTTAAAATGCATAAACACTATTTATTAAAGAGGTTAAGAGTGCATAAAGTAGTGATTTAAATCGTAGCAACTAAGCAAGCTCCCTCACTTTTAATCCTCTGCCGCTACTTATTTGATGGCACTGCGCCAAAAATAACTCTGCTGTGCCTTGTGCGTCGGTAAGTGCGTGATGACAATGATAACTAGGCAGTTCGTAGCGATTACGACATTCGTTTAACGTTAAATCATCTTGCTTTATTTCGACGCCTTGATGTTGCAGGCGCTTTTTTTCTATTTGTAAGGTACAGAGTATTAGTTTTGGCCGCGTAGTAATATTGGCATTTTTAAGCGCTGGTTTTAAAAAACCCCAGTCGAGCATGGCATTATGAAACACTAAAATACAGTCATTAAAGTGCTCACTAAGGTGCTCTAAAATACTATGTAAACTTTGCCCTGCAGCTACATTATCATTATTAATGCCGTGATAAACTGGGCTTTGTGCCAAGTTTTTAACCTCTTTATTAATTAAATGCTGCGACTGACTCATTTTTATACATTGATTTTCTATAACCACCCAAGCTAGCGACACTATTTCGTGCTGCTTAGCGTCAAGCCCAGTTAGCTCTAAGTCAATCACTAGGTAGCGCTGCTTTAAAGCAGCGTGTGCCAGTAGCTGTCGCCTTTTAAAATAACGGGTAATTAAGCGCTTAACCATAATGTTTATTACTCGCTTTGTGCGCCGTTTTTTTATAAACAGCCATGCTATAAGCTACCACGGGCAAATTTAAACACAGCGGCTTGCTGCGCTTGTTTTACCAGATAAAATGCTTCTTTTAGTTGGTGGCGCTCTAAAGAGTTTAATTGGTCGGGGTTAATACAATTACTGGGCAGCCCTTCTTGATTTATTTGCGTGCTTAATCGCAGCTGGGTTAAAAAACGCCAGCAATCTTTTAGGTTATAAATATCTTCTTTGCTGAGTAAAGTGTGTTTTAACAATGCGTCTAAACGCTCTTGGGTATTGGCACGGCGAATCCCCGCTCTTAATGCATATAAACGCACTATGTCGTTAATTATTACTACGCCACGTTTTTTTAAGTCGATATATTTATAGTTTTTTTCTGTTTTTTCGGTTTTAAAATTATTAAACAAGCCTATAGGCACGCTGTTTGAGTCAATGTCGTTGGCCATGGCGGCGTAAAATAATTCGTTGCGTGACATGTGCGTAAGTTGCTCATAAAACTTACTATAAAGTGTGTGTGAGCCTTCGATAAAGCGTAAATCAAAAAATATTTTACAGTTGAGCATGGCTTGAGGGGTTGGGCTGCTTATCCATTTAAAAAAGCGCTCGCGCCAGTCACTAATACTCATTCGGCACAACTCGCTACTGGCCATTATATTGCCAGGGCAACGTCTAATGCCGCACTCTACTAAGTTTTCGCAAACATATTCCCCCATGCCTTTAAAGTAGGCTAACTCATCGTCATTTAAACCATCGGGTAATAATAAGCCATTGTCTTGATCTGAATGTAGGGTTTGTTCTTCACGGGCTTGCGAGCCAAAACAAATAAAACTAAAACTACTTGGTGCTACTCCATGTTCTTGTTGATACAAGTAAATTAGCCGCGAGGTGAGTGCATCGGTTAGGCCACTGAGTAATTTGCCAATTAGCGATATGTCGTCAATATTATACGAAAAGCCGCGCAGCAACTCTGGGATCTCTTTGGCGTAGCGTTTTAAATCGACAATAGCGCGCGCTTTATAAATACGACCTATAAGTTGTACCGGGTCGCTTTTTTGCTGGCGTAATAAATCGGTACTGGTGATCATTCCCAAAGGTTTGTGGTTTTCGTCAAGTACTGGAATATGATGAATATTATGTTTAAGCATTAGGTGCAGCGCTGAAAAAACCCGGTTATTTTCAAAAATAAACTTGGGTTTTGCTGTCATTATGCTGCTTACGCTTTGCTGTGGATCAACTTCATCTGCCAGTACCCGATTACGTAAGTCGCGGTCGGTTACTACCCCAACTAAGTGCGCATCTTGGGTGATCATAATAGATGACACGCCATACTCTTGCATTTGTTTTGCCGCGTGGCGAATACTCGAATCTGGCGTTAAAGTAATGGCTTTTCGGGTCATTAACTCTGATATTTTCCTCTCCGACCAGCTTTCAGTTTTACTTTTATAATGTGATGAGAGTAAGCGGTTTGCATGAGCGCGAACAAAATATTGTTCAAACGGTTTATATTCACGGCGCAAATAATCAAACGGCTCCTGAGGCAGCATATACACTATGCCCTCTTTTTGTACTTCCAACCTGTTTTGCATCGCCTCACCGGTTAATAACGACGGAAAACCAAAATAATCACCTTGTGCTAAACGCGTAACTATATCGCCTTTACTATCCACTAAATCATATAAGCCTGAGCGAATTAAAAATAACTTAGGATGCTCACTTTGCAGCCATTGTGCTTGGTTTTCACGGTTGAGGTAAGCAATATCAAGGTGCTTTACAAAATAACTGCAAGCACTCACCTCAAGCATGCTAAACGGGGCCTGCATAGTTACAAATTGGGTTATATCTTGCTGCTCTGCACTCATAGTTACGCTCGTTAAGTGATTTATATAAGGTTTAATGTAATCATTTATTAAACAAATAAAAAGCCCGACTTAAGTCGGGCTTTTGGTACTTTTATTGCCTGTTAAGCAAATAGATTTAGTGATCGTGAGCTTCACTAGATCCTTTAGGATTACGAATACCTTCAACCAACTGCTGAATTTCCAGTGGTGTCGGTTTAGTAAATTTAAGTACTATTGCAGCAACTGCAAAGTTAATTATCATACCTACTAAGCCAATACCTTCAGGCGAAATACCTAAAAACCAATGCTCGGCACTATTAAGCTCTGGGCTAACAAATTTAAAGTAAATAATATAACCAGCAGTAAAACCAATACCCGTTACCATGCCAGCAATTGCGCCTTCTCTGTTCATTGCTTTAGAGAATATACCCATAATAATAGCTGGGAAGAAACTCGCTGCCGCTAAACCGAAGGCAAATGCAACCACCGATGCCACAAACCCTGGTGGGTTAATCCCAAAGTAGGCGGATATAACAATAGCGACCATGGCAGCTAACCTCGCTGCGAGTAACTCTTGCTTATCGCTAATATTGGGCTTAAGGGTTCGCTTGAGTAAATCGTGCGATACGGAGGTAGAAATAACTAACAGTAAACCTGCGGTTGTTGATAATGCTGCTGCAATACCACCGGCAGCAACTAGGGCAATAACCCATGCTGGTAAGTTAGCAATTTCGGGATTAGCAAGTACCATAATGTCGCGGTCAACATCTACTTCATTAGCACTGTTTGGATCGTCAATGCTGCCTGAAGTGTAAAACATTTTGCCATCACCATTTTTATCATTAAAGGTAATTAAGCCGGTACGTTCCCAGTTTTTGATCCACGTTGGTGCTTGTGCATACTCAGTACCGCTACCATCTTTACCGTTAATTGTATCAACCATGTTTACGCGAGCAAATGCAGCAACTGCTGGTGCTGTAGTATAAACAATAGCAATAAACACTAAGGTCCATGCCGCTGATATACGCGTATCTTTAACGCGAGGTACAGTGAAAAAGCGAACAATTACATGTGGTAAACCTGCAGTACCCACCATTAATGCACCGGTAATAGCAAATACATCAATCATGCTCTTAGAGCCTTCGGTATACTGAGAAAAGCCTAATTGCGAACTTATGCCATCTAGCTTATCAAGTACATAAGCACCTTCTCCGCCAATTAATGTGGCACCAAAACCAGTTTGTGGCAAAAAGTGACCAGTCATCATCATAGAGATAAAAATAGCCGGTACTAAGTAAGCAAATACCAGCACACAATACTGTGCAACTTGCGTATATGTAATGCCTTTCATACCACCTAAAACAGCATAAAAGAATACAATAACCATACCTATGTATACACCGGTTTCAATTTCTACTTCTAAAAAGCGAGAAAAAACCACGCCTACGCCACGCATTTGCCCTGCAATGTAGGTAAAACAAATGAATATGGCACAAAAAATAGCAACTAAACGCGCTGTACGTGAGTAGTAACGGTCGCCAATAAAGTCTGGCACAGTAAACTTGCCGAATTTACGTAAGTAAGGCGCTAAACACATGGCAAGTAATACATAACCACCTGTCCACCCCATTAAGTAAACGCCGCCGTCGTAACCCGCAAACGAAATAATACCCGCCATTGAAATAAACGATGCCGCGCTCATCCAATCGGCAGCGGTTGCCATACCATTAGCTAAGGGAGGTACGCCGCCACCCGCTACATAAAACTCTTTAGTTGAACCCGCTCGGGCCCAAATTGCAATGCCGATATAAAGCGCGAAGCTTAAACCAACAATTAAAAACGTGAGTGTTTGAACATCCATTGCTTAGCTCCTATTCGTCTACGCCATATTTTTTATCTAACGTATTCATTTTGACTACGTACACAAAAATCAAAGCCACAAAGGTATAAATTGAACCTTGCTGGGAGAACCAGAAGCCAAGTTTAAACCCAAAGAAACGTACTTCATTAAGTACATCAACCAGTAATATGCCAAAACCAAATGACACGACAAACCACACTGCTAATAATTTAAATAACAGTGAAATATTTTCCGCCCAATAAGCTTTTGCTTGTTCTTCATCTTTAAAAGCCATTTTTATTTTCCCCTTTAAGCATCACTAAAAAGTAATGAGTGGTTTATTTTTCATCTACCAATTTAGCAACGCAATACAAATATTGAATTGCGACCATAGTCGTAACAGCCTGTTAACTTTCTGGCGAAAAACCAGTATTTAGCTGATATTAAAATTAAAAAGTATTATTTTTCAGCTATTTAAAACTTTACTTAGATACCGCTCGTTAACATTTTGATAGAATTTAGATTGCATGCGACATTAGTCTTATACTGTATTGCTATAATTTAATGTTTATAAATAGCAATTAAAAACAACAGCTTAAACTTATAAATAAATATCGCACCCACACTTAATTCAAGCTCTGGTATTGTGTATAGTCCATGCTAGTTGAGTGCATATTCAAAAAGGTTTAATAAATACATGACTGCCGTACTAATCTTTGTTGCTTTGAGCTATATAGGAGTGCTGTTTTGGCTCGCAAGTTGGGGCGATAAAACCACGCCTTTGGCTAAGCGTATTAGTCATCATCCTTTTGTGTATGCATTTTCACTGGGTATTTATTGTACATCTTGGACCTACTACGGCTCGGTAGGAACTGCAGCCACGAGTAGTTGGAGTTTTTTGCCCATACTACTAGGCCCCGCATTATTATTTTTTTTCGGCCAAGGTTTTTTACGTAAATTAGTTTTAGTGAGCAAAAAACAAAATATTACCACCATTGCCGACTTTATTTCTGCCCGTTATGGCAAGCGCCAAACCACCGCTATTATGGTGACTTTAATCGCGCTATTAGCGACTATTCCGTATATTGCGCTGCAATTAAAAGCGCTCAGTTCGAGCTTTTTACTGCTGCAAACAAGTAATAAAATATCTGGAGATATAGTCGCCCTGTCGGCAACTTTAATTATGGCGTTATTTGCGATATTTTTTGGCACTCGAAAAGTTGATGTCACTGAATATCGCTCAGGGCTAATGCTTGCTGTAGCATTTGAATCACTTATAAAACTCATTGCACTCATGGCGGTGGCTGGGCTGGCTGTGTATTCTTTATTTAACTTACCTGAGTCTTATGCTAATCAAGTAGACGAGCCTTTGTGGACACACTGGGCCGACTTTGACTTTTTTAGTTTTAACTTTATTGGCCAGTCATTAATGGCTGCGGCGGCTATTATTTGTCTACCGCGTCAGTTTCATGTCACCGTGGTCGACAATCAAGACAAGCGTCATTTATTTACCGCGCGCTGGGCGTTTCCATTGTACTTATTGCTTACCGCAGCAATGATTTTTCCAATAGCAACCGCCGCTATTCACCCAGAAATAGGCCGTAGCTTTTCGCCCGATAGCTTTGTGTTAGCCCTACCTATGCTGCACTATAATGCCTTTTTAACCACCTTCGTTTTTATTGGTGGCTTGTCGGCGGCCACCGCTATGATAGTGGTAGCAACACTCACTTTAAGTACTATGATTTCAAACGATGTAGTGCTGCCCCTAATACTACGTCGCAAATTTAAACGTAACTTAATAACCACCAGCTATAGATCGAGAATACTATTAGTACGACGCTTTGCTATTGCCGGTATTTTAACCTTGGCTTATTTTTATCAGCATTGGTTTGGTCACGGAAGTGCATTAGCTAGCATGGGCTTGGTGGCATTTTCGTTAGTAACCCAATTATTACCCGCTATTGTAGGTGGTTTATATTGGCGAAAAGGCCATGCTTATGGCGTTTATGCAGGTTTACTTGCAGGCTTTATATGCTGGGTGCTGTTTTTAATGCTGCCTATTTTAGATGCTGGTAATACGCTAAATACCGATCTACAACAAACCCTTATGACTCGCGGCACGCTGATTGCGTTATTTGCTAATATTGGCTGTTATATTAGCTTTTCGTTAGGGGCTGAGGAGCGATTAATTGATAAAATTCAGGCTGCTGCATTTGTTAACCCAAAAGATCAGACTATTTTATCAAAGCGTTTAAATAAAGATGTAAAAGCCACAGTATACGACTTTAAAATACTGCTACAGACCTTTTTAGGCATTCAGCGCAGCCAGCAAGTATTAGCCAATTATGCCCTAGCCCATCATTTAAGTGACAACGACGCGCACCCCAAACCTGAATTTATTGCCTATTGCGAACGTGCGTTAACCGGTGTGCTTGGTGCATCGTCAGCTCAGGCATTAGTGCACACTGTATCGTCTGGTAAGCGCATGGCATTTGAAGAAGTGGTTAACTTTTTTGATGAAACTACCCAAGCACTGCAATTTAACCAAAACTTATTATTTACCTCACTTGAAAACTTAAGCCATGGCCTTTCTGTGGTCGACAAAGACTTAAAACTTGTTGCTTGGAATAAACGCTATAGCGAAATGTTTAATTACCCTGAAGGTTTTTTAGAGGTAGGCCAACCGGTAGAAGACATAATACGTTATAACGCAGAGCGTGGTGAATGTGGCCCAGGCGAAATAGAGCGCCATGTTGAAAAACGGGTTCGCCATTTAAAAAATGGCACCTCGCATCACTTCATTCGCCACCGCCGCAACGGCCAAGTATACGAAATGATAGGTAACCCTTTGCCTGATGGCGGCTTTGTTACCAGCTTTTCAGACATAACAGCGCATATTAATACCCAAAATGCGCTGGAAGAAATTAATATCGATTTAGAAAACCGCATCGAGGCGCGTACTCAAGAAGTACAAACCATTAATAAAGACCTACAAGCACAAATAGATAGCCGAGTTCAAACTGAGCAGGCGCTAACTTTAGCCAAGCGGGAGGCCGAAAAAGCCAACGACAGTAAAACTCGCTTTTTAGCACTGGCGAGCCACGATATTTTACAGCCATTAAATGCCGCGCGTTTATACCTTGCCGCCATTGACGAAAAGCAGCTCAATAGCACTAATCAAAATAATCTGGATAAACTAGGAGACAGCCTAGACTCTACCGTGCATTTAATGTCGGCACTGCTTGAAATAGCCAAGTTAGAACAAGGCGCAATGGCGCCTACGCCACGGCACTTTTGTATTGACGATATTTTGCAACCGCTTAAAAGCGAGTCGAGTATTTTACTCAGTGTAAAAGGGTTGTCGTTCAAAGTGCTTTCTAACCAACAAATAGTGCACAGCGATATTACTTATTTACGACGCATTATCCAAAACCTGCTCTCTAATGCAATTAAGTACACACAAAGCGGTAAAGTTTTAATTGCCTGTAGAAACCGTAAACATAGCCTGCGCATAGAAGTATGGGATACAGGACAAGGGATCAGTGAAGCAGAGCAAGCTAAAATTTTTAATGACTTTTACCGAGTTGAGGCTGGCGACAATAAAGGCATAGGCTTAGGTTTAGGAGTAGTAAAAAGAATGGCTGACTTGCTCAGCTTACCGCTTGATGTATGCTCAGTGCCCAATAAAGGCAGCCGCTTTAGTATTGAGGTACCTTATGGTGATGCAAAATTTGTACAGCATAAAAGTATTGCTAATAGTGTAATGGAAAACCGCGCCGCCATTAATATTATTGCCGTTGACGACGATCCTGCCAACCTAGCTGCCATGGCAAGCTTACTCAACAAATGGCAAGCCAATTACACCTTATTTGATAACGTTGAACAGGTGCTTGCACACGCTAATAAGCACAGCGCACCCGATGTGATTTTAATGGATTACCAACTAGGTAATGATTGCGACGGCATAACACTTATAAAAACCCTGAGAGATATTTGGCAACACCAAGTCCCTGCTATTTTAATAACAGCGGTGCGCGATGAAGAGCTTAAACTAGAAACTAAAGCGGCTAATATTCATTATCTAAGTAAGCCTATTAAACCGGGCAAACTAAAAGCACTGCTGAATCACAGTACTTAAAAGTTATATCCGGCCTGCTAGTAATAGCGGGCTGGGTTTTTCTTTACGTTAGTTTATAAAGGATTAAGCCAGATTGGCGCGGCTTCTCAGCTTTTGAAACAACCAGCTAAGCCCTACTAAAGATAACCCTAATCCAATAAACGATACCGCTTTTAATAAACCAGTTAAGTTTGCCATATCGATTAAAAATACTTTTAAGATAACCGCGGCCAATAAGCCTAAACCTACTTTTTGTATTAGTAGCTGATTTTTAAGATGGCCCACAATAACGGTACTCGCTCCTAGTACCAGCCAAATAATAGAATAGCTATAAAGCTCAGCGTTACCTACCCCCTTAGATAAGTAAATATACGCCCCTTGCCAATATTGACGAATTAAACTGTTAATTGCTAAAAAGGTAAATGCCCCCGCAATTGCGAGAACTATTGCAATTATCTTAGTATTTATAGTTTTGCTATTTATAGTTTTAAGTAACCTTGCTAACCATAAAGTTAACCCTGCAGGTACTAACCATAATAACAATAACCAGTTAAATATTGGCGCAGCACCAATATCTATCGCACTCAATAACGGATTCTCGTCAACTAAGGTTTTTAGTGCAAACACACCAGCTAAGCCCGCCAATGCAAAGCCGCCAAAGCGATACAGTTTTGCTAAACTCCCTGCTATTCGCGCGCGATATAAATACACACAACCTAACCCAAGCCAGTTACAAACCAGTAGTACTTGCTCGTAAAAACTCAATGAATCAAATTGTGGATAATGCCCTACTAGTTGATAACTGGTTTCGGTGGTAATAAATAATGCCAAGCAATGCAGCGCTGCACCTTCTAGCCATAACTGCATTTTTGATGTGTTAAAACATCTTGCTGCAACATAAAATAGCACCGTACACAGCGGGTACACCACTATACTCCAGTGCAAACCAAAAATAGTAAGAGCCTCGTAACTTGGTGTCCAAGGTGAGAAAGTTAGTCGCAATAATAATGCTGCCACCAGTGCTTTAATAGGCCAATGTGGTATAGGTATGCTGTGGCGTTTGATCAGCAAGCTAATCAATAACACTTGAATAGCCAGCGCTATGGTTAAGCCACTGTCGTTTAATAGCATAGTAATCGCGAGCGTAATATTAGCATTTGCTGCTATCCAGTAGGTAAAACGCTGATACAAACTAGCACTGTGCTGCGCACTTTTTATTAAAACAGCACTACCAACAAGTAATATAACTGCCCAAAGCGGATACGCTGTACTTAACGCTGAATTAGGAATTAGTGCGTATAAAGTGGCTATCATTAAAAATAAACTAAATGCGCCGGTAATATGAAATGCCAAGCGCTTAGGAAACTTACGACCAAAATAAAGGCCATAAGCAGTCAAGGCAAAACCTAGCACTAAGCCTAGTCCATATTCTTGTTTAAATATAAACAAGGCATCATCATAATCAAAAGTTTGCTGAGTACTGACTAAAACGATAAAGGCTATTACTAAACACACAGCTTGCCATAAATCCCAGCGGCTATTTTTTAGTACTAAAAACAGCATTAACACTAAAGTTATTAAGCTAAATATCTGAAACTGCATGTCAAACCTATGCAATAGCATCATCAAAATAAACGGTACGGTAAACACTAACATTAACGGGTGATCGGGCAGTACGTTAATTAAACGCTTTAAGCTGTGCGGTCGAAACTCAATTAGCGCAAACCTTACCCCTAACCGAGGGATAGCTATAAGACCAATAATACTGGCGACTGCATAAACACCCAGTAGCCAAATGGTGCTGCTTTCAAGTAAAACAAAACCCGCTAAGTACCAAAAAACGTGCCCTGCCCAGAGTAAATACCACAGCCAAATACGCTGTACTTGGTGCGCCACTATGGCGGCAAATAAACTAACAAAGCCAACATACATAAATAAAGAAAATAAATTAACGCTATTACTACTAACCCAAATAGGCACGCTGTAGGCGCCAATAATGCCCAAAACAGCAAGTAAAGGACCAAACTTAATTGCCATAACGCTTGCACTTAAAGCAATAATCGCCAACAGCACAAATGCAACTGTGGAGCTAAGCATGGCGTAGTTACTGTAAGCTAGTAAGGCTAGCGCAAAGCAAGTAATAAAGCCGCCACTAGCAAGGGCTGCCGGAATATAGTTATTAAACCCTTCAAATATAATGCGTTTATAATGTAAATACCCAGCGGCTGCTATTAAACCAAGGCCAAATAATGCACCTAAACTCAACCGCATAACGGGCGAAAGTAACCCGGCTTCTAAACTGTATTTTGCTAAAAAAATACCGCCAAACGCAAGCGCTATCGCGCCTATCCAGGTCATCCAGTTTTCTTCAAACCCTGCACGTAATTTATTAAATAATATATTTAAAACGCTAGGTTTTTTAGGGAAGGTATTTGTTTTAGCTGTTTTTGTAACTGCAACTTCATTGCCGCTTATAACCGCGGTTTTTACTTGCGCTGAAACGGATGCTGGTGTGCTTACTTGTGGTTGCGTTTGCGGTGGCGCTTGCTTACTAGCAAGCGGTGCTAATTGCTCTTGTTGCTGGAGTAAACTATTTACTTTAGCTGTTAACTGTACAACTTGTTGCCTTAAGCTTTTAAGCTGTGTAAGTGCAATAAACCCGCAAATAGCGCCTGCTATTATCGCTAATATAAATAGCCCAGCTAACCCAATCAACTCATCCATGGCATACTCTTATTATTTTATTTAATGTAAATTAGCGGTATTAAATTACCGTTGTTACCCACCATATACCGATTACAAAAACAGTTAAAGTAATCATGGCTTTAGTTTTATGTTTGCTAATAAGTTGCTCAGCTTTATTACCGGCATAATAAACGACTACCGCTAAAGCAAAATATCGTATAGCACGCGAAATTGCGCTGGCTAATAAAAATAACCCGAGGGAATATTTAGTCGCACCCGCTGCCAGCATGGCTATTTGAAATGGAATAGGCACTATGCCTAGCGTTATTACAAACCAAAAGCCTTGATTGTGCATTTGTTGCTTAACATTTTCAAACTGCTCGGGGCTTGAAAAACTATTAATGATCCAATCGCCAACGGCATCAAATAAGTAATAACCCAGCGCATAACCAAATAACGCCCCCACAATACATCCCAAAGTGGCCATTAAAGCAATAAGCCATAATTTTTCTCGACGTGCTTGCATTAAGGGTACTAAAACAGCTTCAAGCGGAATAGGTACTATGGTCGACTCTAAAAACGACGCCACGGTAATGCCACTGAGCATATGCTTAGATTCAATAAAATTACGTGTTTTTTGTTTAAGCTTTTTTTGAATCGCCATAATAACTCCCTTTCATTGTGAATAAAACGCGATTTCAGATGCTTTATCATTACATACTTAAGTTAATCTAGACTGAAAATATACACCGTTAGTTATAAAACACTTTAATTATTAACAAATTGGTAATAGCTACGGCGATCTTTTATTATTGAGTTATATCATTGAATTTACTTATTACAGTAGTTATTAATTTATGCAAAGTGCGCGTTTTATTCCCTTCAGAAAGCAAGATATTGTTGATATGTGTAGCGAAGAGCTCAATAACAACACACAACAAACATCGTTTAAACAGTTTTGTGATTTATTAGCCAGCCTTATTCATTACGATTACCACGCAACACTTGAGTCACTTAAAAACAACTACGCCCCTTTTGATCCCAACAGTGACACGCGATCGTTAGCGCCAGTATCGGCGGATCAAAAAGCGCAGTGCCAACATGAGTTTGCTAAAGATTTTGCTAAGGTGCTTAATGCCGCTAATTTTGAAGTGATCACCAATGAAGACTTACAAGATGCATTAAACGAAGAGTCACTATTTAAGGTGCGCCTTGAAGTTGAATTTGACGACTTTGAAGAAGTGGTTTTTTATCGCCGTGGCGAGTCGCAACTCACTGAAACCATTACCAGCTTTTGGGGCCTTCGTAAAAAACCGCTGCACTTTACTAATTACGACCGTGTTGCCGTGTTTATTCGCTTTAAAGACAGCGCTTATTTTGAAGCTAAAAACAAAGCGCCACTGGGATTTGAGCCAAGCTCAACCATAGTAAAGCTGTTTCAAAATGTGCCAAAGGCCGATCTCGAAATGCTATTTCCTAATAGCGAAGTACGCATGCGCCCTATTGATAAAGCAATTATTGGCTCATCGGCTTTAGTTGGCGGTGCAGTGGTACTTATAACCAAACTTGGCGCATCAATCGTATTATTGCTTGCTCTGTTTGCTTTTTGGGGTGGTTTTAGAAGTGAAGCTGTAGAAATGACCCAACAACACTTTATTACCTTTGCTATTGGCATGGGAGTATTTGGCAGCTTTATTTTTAAAGAATGGAGTAAGTTTAAAAACCGTAAAATTAAATTTATGAAAGCGCTTAGCGATAATCTCTACTTTAAAAACCTTGATAACAACGCGGGTGTTTTTCACACGCTTATTGACGCCGCCGAAGAAGAAGACATAAAAGAAGCGCTGCTTGCGTATACCTTTTTACTAAAATCAGAAAGCGGCTTAACCGCCCAAACGCTTGATGAACAAATAGAGCATTGGTTTAAAAGAAAATACCAGTGCGATCTTGATTTTGAAATTAGCGACGCACTTGAAAAGCTGGTACGTATGCGTTTGGTAACGTGCACTAGTGATGTGTATAGCGCAATAAATTTAGAACACGCAAAAACGATATTAGATGAGCGTTGGGATAATCTGTTTCAATATAATTAATGTAGTATTTTTGCTAAATAATACTCAAAAAAAACAGCTGAAACTTCAGCTGCTTTTACGTTATATATTAAGCAGCAACTAGCTAAGCTGCTTGATACTTATTAAACTTTGCATGCACTAACTTATAAAGCGCAGGCAAAATTAACAGCGTAAGTAAAGTTGATGAAATAATACCGCCAACCACTACCGTTGCTAAAGGTTTTTGCACTTCAGAACCCGTTCCCGAATTAAGCGCCATAGGTATAAAGCCTAAACTTGCCACCAGCGCCGTCATCAGTACTGGGCGCAGGCGCTGTAATGCGCCGCTGTGAATTGCTTCAAACAAGCTTAAGCCGTCGCTTCGTAATTGCTTAATAAACGACAGCATAACCACACCGTTTAATACCGCGACACCACTTAGAGCAATAAAGCCGACACCTGCTGATATTGAAAGCGGCATATCGCGCAGCAATAACGCAAGCACACCTCCCGTTAATGCCAATGGCACGCCACTAAATATAATCAATGAATCACGAAGCGATCCAAAGGCGCTATACAGTAAGCCAAATATAAGTAATAAAGTGACCGGCACAACCAACGACAATCGCTTACTTGCTGATTGTAGCTGCTCAAACGTGCCGCCGTATTCAAGCCAATAGCCACTTGGTAAATTAAGTGATTCATTCATGCTCGCTTGCGCATCACTTACAAAGCTTGCTAAATCGCGCCCCTCTACATTGGCAGTTACCACTACGTTACGCTTACCACTTTCGCGGTTTATTTGATTAGGCCCTTTTTCAATGCTAATTGTTGCCACTTCGCCAAGCGGTACAAACGCAAGTTCTGGGTTACTATCTTCAGGTAAAGCAACTGGCAAACGAGCAAGTGCTGATACATCGCTAGACCAACGTTTATCAAGGCGTACTAATAACGAAAAACGTTTATCGCCTTCGTAAATTAGTCCGGTTTGCACACCACCAACAGCGGCGGCAAGTGTTTGTTGAATATCGTTTACGCTTAAACCCAATAACGCCATATGGTCGCGCATTGGTGTTACCGAAAGTGTTGGCAATCCTTCCATTTGCTCCAAACGTACATCGGTAGCACCTGCAATATTACGCATTAGCTCTGTGGCTTTTTCGCCAAACTCTTTAAGTACGCTTAAGTCGTCACCATAAATACGCAGTGCCACATCGGCGCGCACGCCAGCAATTAACTCATTAAAGCGCATTTCTATTGGTTGTGTAAATTCGTAATTATTACCAGGGACATCGTTAACACGGGTACGAATTTGCTGAACCAATTCTGCTTTAGTAAGTGCTGGATTAGGCCACTCATCTTGCGGTTTGAGTATTAAAAAAGTATCGGCAACATTGGGCGGCATAGGATCGCTTGCTACATCGGCAGTACCAATTTTTGAAAATACGTTAGCAACCTCAGGCTGATCTAATATGGCTTGCTCAAGCTCTTTTTGCATTTGCACAGATTGCTCAATACCGGTGCCAGTAATGCGCAGCGCGTGCATGGCAATATCGCCTTCATCAAGTTTCGGTAAAAATTCTGCGCCCATGTTTTTAACTTTAAAACCAAGCACCAATACTAATGCCGTGGCAATACCCACCATCAACCACGGTAATTTAAGCGATATACCAAGTAATGGCTTATACACTTTTTTAACGCCGCGCATGACTGCATTTTCGGTTTCATCAACCTTACCGCGAACAAACACTGCAATAGCAGCAGGTACAAAGGTAACGCCAAATATAAGCGCGCCAATTAACGCCGCAACTACAGTAAATGCCATTGGCTGAAACATTTTGCCTTCAACGCCGCTTAGTGCAAATAAAGGTAAGTAAACCAGCATAATAATAACAATGCCAAACACAGCCGGTGTAAATACTTCTTTGGTGGCTGCGGTCACTACATTTAAACGCTCGTTTAAGGTAAGTAGCCTGCCATGTTTATGCTGAGCTACACCGAGTTGGCGCAGGCAGTTTTCAACAACAATTACAGCGCCATCAACAATTAAACCAAAGTCGATTGCGCCTAGGCTCATTAGATTACCCGATACGCGATTACCCACCATACCTGTAACGGCAAACAACATACTCAACGGAATAACCATTGCCGTAATAAGCGCGCCCGTTACATTACCCAGCAGTAATAGCAAAATTACTATCACTAAAACGGCACCTTCAAATAAGTTGGTTTGCACGGTTGCTATGGTTTTATCAACAAGAGTTGTGCGGTCGTAAACCGCTTCAACAATAACGCCAGCGGGTAAGCTTTTTTGCACATCAACTAACTTATCAGCCATGGCTTTTGCCACTATGCGGCTGTTTTCGCCAATTAGCATCATGGCGGTGCCGAGCACGGTTTCTTCGCCGTTATAAGTGGCCGCGCCGGTTCTAAGCTCTTTGCCTAAAAACACGTTAGCCACATCTTTAATGCGTACAGGTGCATCGTCGCGCTTAGCTATAACGGTATTGGCTATGTCATCAATGGTTTTAAGCTGCCCAGGCGAGCGTACTAAATATTGCCCGTCAAAGCGTTCAATATAGCCTGCGCCTCGGTTACTGTTATTAACCTCAAGTGCACTAATTACATCGCTAATAGTAAGCTTATAGGCAATGAGTTTTTCGGGCACTGGCGCTACTTGGTATTGACGCTCAAAACCACCTTGGCTGTTTATTTCGGTTACGCCTTTTACTTTTAAAAGCTGCGGACGAATAACCCAATCTTGCAAAGTACGTAAGTCTTCGGCGTTGTAGGCAGTGCCATCTTCTTTTAACGCATTAGGCGCGGCGTGCACACTATAAGTAAATATTTCGCCTAAACCACTGGCAATAGGACCCAAGTTTGGCTCTACGTTATTAGGTAAGTCGGAGCGAATACTTTGAATACGCTCACCAATTTGCTGACGTGCCCAATAAATATCGGTGCCTTCATTAAAAATAACCGTTACTTGCGAAAGCCCATAACGCGAAAGCGAACGGGTGTAATCAAGCTTAGGTATGCCCGCCATGGCGGTTTCTACCAAATAAGTAATGCGTTGCTCTACCTCTAATGGCGTAAAACCCTGCGCTTTGGTATTAATTTGCACTTGTACGTTAGTTATATCGGGTACTGCGTCTACTGCTAAATTTTGAATGTTGTATACACCAAATCCAGCAAATAAAAATGTAAGCGCAAGCACCAGCATGCGGCGTTTAACCGCAAAAGAAACTATCCAATTAATCATGGTGCCTCCTAGTGAGCGTGGCTTGCGCCGCTTTTTAAAATATCAGCTTTAATGACATAACTATTGTCTGTTACGTATTCGCTACCTGCGTTTAAGCCTGTAAGTACTTCTACCCACTCGCTATTTTTTGCACCTAAGGTAACGGGACGCACTTCAAATACATTATTTTTACGAACAAACACACTGGGTTGACCGTTAAATTCTTGAATTGCTTGTGGCTTTACCCGCACGCTGGCATTTATTTTAGCCACACTTACATCGCTATTTATATGCATGCCTGGGCGCCAATGCCCGTCTGGGTTATTAAGCTCTATACGGGCACGCGCTATGTGCCCGCCAGTCATCATTGGGGCTATAAAAAACACTTTGCCTTGCGTATTTAAATGGTGATGCAAGTCGTACACTTTAGCGCTTTGCCCTATGGCTAGTTTTTCAATATTTTCAGGAAAAGCAGATAACTCAACCCATACTTTATCAAGGTTAACTACCTGCATCAGCGCGCTGGTGCTTGCAAGCTCACCACGCTTTAAATATTGCTCAGTTACAACGCCACTAATAGGGCTTTTAATGGTGTAGTTTTGCAGTGTTTCGCGGTTAGTGATACTTACAAGCGCCTCGCCTTTTTTAACGCTTTGGCCAATGCTTACAAAAATATCGCTGATCAATCCTGTATACGGCGCCATTACTTCTACTGTGCCGTGCTGGGTTGGCGCAATAACACCAAAAAGCGTGTCGGTAATATCTACCTCACCACTTTGCGCTATCTCAGTTTTAATACCTGCGCGCTCAATAGCTCGCTCTGTTAACGTGGTACGGCCTTCGTGTTGCTCGTACTCATAGCTAATACTCTCACCGTTATAATTAGCAGTAACGGCAAGTACAAATGAATGCGGTTCGTTAATTGATTGCGTGCTTACAAGGTAGTCGCCCTCTGTTATGAACTGTATATTTTGCGGCGCTTCAACTAATCGTTTTAAACTCATTGTTATGTTTAAATCACTTATATTAATTGGCTTGCTTTGCTTGTAAGCGTATATACGCAGCTCAACATTACCGGCAAATTCTTGTAATTTAAGCTCAAGGGTTAATTTAGGGTCAGTTAATAAAAAACCACCGTGTGGACCTTGCTCTTGTTGCTCAGTTTCTCCATGCTCGGCTAATGCAAGTACACTGGTGCTTAACACGCTGCCAGCAAGTGAAAGTGATACTAATAATGCAATTATATTTTTATTCATGATTGGTAAGTCTCAATTAAAGATTGGCCAGTTAAACGCTCAAGAGTAAGTAGCACTTGGTACAGCTCTGCGTGGGTTGCAATGAGTGCGCGTTTAGAGTCAAAGTGTGCTTGCTGGGCATCGAGCAACTGCAACACCGAAATTTGCCCGCGTTGATAGCTGTTTAAGCTTTGCTCAATCAATGTTTGTGTCTGAGGAATTATTTGCTTATTTAATAACGTGGCTTGATTTGCTATCCCTTGATAATAAGCATACAGAGTACGTACTTGCTGGCGTAACTGAACTCGCAACTGCCCTTGCTGCTGGTTTAAAAGCGCAAGTTCACTTGCTGCTGCAGCAATATTACCGCTATTAGCATTACTGATTTGCAGTGGCATAGAAAACGAAAACAACAATGAGCTAGAGTCATTTTTTGGGTTGTAACGCACACCACCACCTACATTAATATCGCTTTGCCCATTGGCTTTTTGCAGCGCTAAGTTAGCCGTTTGCTGTATATATTGCTGCTGAAGTAAGGCAAATTCAGGTGCTAAATTTACCGCATCTAAAAGCGCTTGCTGTGATTTAAGCGGCGTGATGACGTTAATATTCCCCGCTAAAAAAGCACTACTTTGCTCATCAATCCAAAGCTCATTAAGTAATAAACGCGCGCGCTCAAACTCACTTGTTAGCTTTACTTGCTCAAGCTCTACTTGGCTAAGTGCATAACGCATACGACTTACATCGGCTTGCGATACAGCCCCGGCATTTGCTCTTTGCTCAATTGTTTTGAGCGCCTGTGTTACAACGCTTTTTCGCTCAACATTTAATGCTAATAAGGTTTGAAATTTAAGTGCGCTATAGTAACGCTCTGCGGTGGTAGCTAATAACGCTAAACGAGTATTTTGATACTGTATAGCCTGCGCTTTAATATTTGCAGTAGCAAAACCTACTCTACTTTGGCGTTTATCGCCCAGCTCAATAAGCTGGCTAAGCCCGAGCGTTATTTCAGCGCCTTTTACGCCACGCGCATCATTGGTGCCTAACACGTTTTCAACTGCAACACTAAGCACAGGGTTTGGCGAAAGTGTGGCTTGTGATTTAAGCGCGCCCAATATTTTTTGATGATAGGGGTAGCGTTTTAATATCGGATTTTGTTGCTCGGTATTACTCAGCGCTTGCTTAAGCGTGAGTATATTTTCACTGGCACTAACATTAGCCAGCGCATTAAATACCGGCAGCACGCAAAGTAGTGCCACCAGCATAATTGGTTTTTTATTCATATAGCTTGTCCGTTTTTTAACAAACAGGGTTAACTTACAAAATAATTTAAAATTAAAAATCGCAATGTAAATTTGTAAGCAACCTAAATATGCATATAACACAGCCTATATAGCGTCTAAACGCAGGCAGTAAAATGCACCATATTTTATTAAGGTAAATTAAAACTAGCTAAGTGAAATAGGAGGGCGCGACATAGGTGGATAAATTAATCCACAATAGCGTACAGGTAACGCGGGGTTACTCTGCTCAGGGCTGATTGAATGATTTACTGTACTGTAATAGCCACTATGACAATGTTGGTGGGCATGAATTTCGGCAGAGGCTTGAGCCTCATTTTGGCTACCATCGGCAGTTATATTACTTTGTAACTGCGCGCTGGTTATGTGATCCACGTCTTCTTGTAAATGATACGCAGCACCATCACAGCTAATAAAGCTGTGTACAAGTACTAAAAGTATCACTATTAAAAAACGCTTTGAATGCATTGTCTGCCTACAAACTCTAAAAAGAAGTCCCTTTTAAATACTTGAATATAAAAGGAGTCAGCAGCATAATAAACCTTCTAGTTACTGGAAGGTCAATATGCAAATCAAGCAACTTGCTCACTTAGTTAATATTAATGCAAAAACAATTCGCTATTACGAACAAATAAACCTTATTCCTGCTCCAAAAAGAGAGAGCAACGGCTATAGAACCTACACCCAAGCAGATACAGAGCGTCTTATTTTTATTCGACGCTGTCGCGATTTACAAATTCCAATAGACGATATTAAAACTCTACTTGTTGCGCAATCATACGGCGATAAATCGTGTGTTGAGGTTGACGATATTATCGAAAACCAATTAATTAAAGTACGAGCGGCACAAAAAGAACTTAAAAAGCTCGAGGTATCGTTAGCCAGCTTATTAACTAACTGCACCGCAAATACTATAAACGACTGCCAAATAATAAAAGAATTAAATAGTTAATACATATAAAAAAACCGCTAACCTGTAAGGCTAGCGGTTTTTATTAATAACACTTTAAATTAAGCGACTGCTTGTTCTAAAATTTCACGACTTTCTTTTAGCGTGATTGCTTGGTTTTCACCAAGGGCAAGCATGCCATGCGCTTCAAGTTTGCCAATAATATTGTCAATCGCTGCTGCTTTATCTTCACCATGTTCAGTAAGCTGCGTAGCTACATCAAGGCTATGGTAAAACGCTTCAATTGCTTGAATTGTTAGCTCTGCTAAGTCGTCAGATTGCTCAAGACCAAATACGTTTTTGCCCATTTGCTCTAGTTTTGCTTTTTTAACTGCAAATTGATTGCGTAGTAAAGAAGGCTGAACTATTGCAAGCGAACGTGCATGGTCAACACCGTATGCAGCGGTAAGCTCGTGACCAATCATGTGGGTTGCCCAATCTTGCGATACGCCAGAACCAATCAAACCGTTTAATGCTTGATTCGCTGACCACATAAGATTTGCACGCCATGCGTCATCTTGGTTTTCAAAGTTATCGCCAAGTACTTTAAGTGCTTTAAGTAATGCTTCTGCGTAACCATCTTGTACTAATGCTCCTTCTGGGAACGTTAAGTACTGCTCACAGGTGTGCACCCATGCGTCTACTAAACCATTTACAAGTTGACGCTGTGGTAATGTTTTCATTACATCAGGGTCCATAATCGCAAATTTAGGTTGTACTGCTGGAGACATAAACGGGAGTTTTTCTTTTGTAGCTGCTTTGCTTACTACTGAGCCCTGGTTAGACTCTGAGCCTGTAGCTGGTAATGTAAGTACTGCACCAATTGGTAATGCGCTAGTTACTTTATGCTTACCAGTAGGAATATCCCAACCTTCGCCATCGTATACTGCTGAAGCTGCAATGTATTTAACGCCGTCAATTACTGAGCCGCCGCCAACACCTAGTACAAAGTCGATGTCTTGTTCTTTACAGATTTTTACTGCTTGATCTAGTACTTCAATTGTTGGGTTAGCGCCAACGCCCGAAAACTCTACCCAATCAAAACCTTCAAGTGCTGCTGCAACTTGGTCATATACGCCGTTCTTTTTAATTGATCCGCCGCCGTACACAACTAGTACTTTTTGATCTTTTGCGATCAAATCAGTTAATGAGGCTATTTGTTGTTGGCCAAATTGAATTAGTGTTGGATTTACGTAGCTAAATTTCATTATTTTATCCTAGGGTGACGATTAAATATGGTTCAACTTACTTAGTTGCTCACTAAGTAAAGCTTCAATGAGTGCATATTACTGGCAAAACAAACATAAAAAAAGCACAATAACGCGCAAAAGCTTGCCTAAAACTATCAACATTGTTATTTTACGTAAAAATCAGCCATGTAAAGATGCTTTTATGCCCACCATTGCCAATATGCTGCAGCAGTACGCAGAGCACAATCAGTTACTCAATTTTGAAGGCACGATGGAAACCATTATTACTGGAGTCTATTTTCATCGCGCCAGTAAAAGCTCGCCGCGACAGCCGCTTATTTATAACTCTGGGATTATTGTGGTCGGGCAAGGGCATAAAGTAATTCATTTTACAGATCATAAAATACAATATGGTGCGGGGGATTATTTAGTATTGGGCGTTCCTGTACCGCTAGAGTGCGAAGCCTTTACTGATGGCGACTTACCAGTGCTTGGGATTGCTGTTGATATTAACCCTGCGTTATTGCACAAACTCGTTAACCAAATGACTGAGCATAAACAATTTGCTCTGCCACCAACATGCGGGCAAATGAGTGGCGTGCAATCAGCTAAACTCGATAACGCGATGGAGCTGGTAACTAAGCGTTTATTAACCGTGTTAAATAACCCACTTGAAGCACAAGTATTTGGCGAAGATATAGTAAAAGAATTAGTATACCGTGTACTTTGCGGCCCCCAAGGACATACCTTATTTGGCCTTGCTATGCATGATGGGCATTATGCACGTATCGCCCGTTCGCTCTCAACTATGCACAGTAGTTATGCCAATCAAATTACGGTTGAAGGGTTAGCTGAAGATGTAAACATGAGCGTATCGTCGTTTCATCGTGCTTTTAGGCAAGTAACGTTTGAATCCCCTCTACAGTATTTAAAAAAAGTACGCTTAGCTAAGGCTAAAGAACTTATAACCACTAGTGGAAGTAAAGCCAACGAAGCTGCATTAAAGGTTGGCTATACCAGCCCATCGCAATTTAGCCGCGAATTTAAACGCCACTTTAATAAAACACCTAGCGAAGTATTAACTCAATTACACAGTTAATTTAACTAATTAACTAATAGCTAAATAGGTGGGCTCTGCTAGTATAAAAAAATGTAGTTGAGCTTGGAAGTGCTTATGGCTGACAAAAAACATCATAAAAATACAGTTCCTAATATTTTACACGGAGGTGCTAAATATGTATTTCTTTTTTTTATTTAATAGCATTTAATAGCAATGCAGGCGATTTTTGCGATATTACCCCCTTAAATAGTCAGTCCCCTCCATCATCTTTACAACCTAATACAACTTCTGAACTTCAGGCAAAACGCGGTACAAACCAATTTCAGCTTGACTGCTTGTTAAAGCGTGGCGGCGTACTTTCGTTTTTGCGCCCAGGTCTTGATGATTTTACATGGCAGCAAAACGGTGTAATAAAGCAGCCATTAAAATCGGCACAAGTGGCATTTTTAATGGACTCAGGAAACTTTACAGCCATTATTACAGTTGAGTCAAAACTTAACTATACACCACGCTTTAAGTGGCAAAATACACAAGTTTTTTTAAAGAAACACAGCAACATAATCTCATTATGGGTGCTTTTTATGGGCTGTGTATCACACTCATTTTTTACGTATTTATAATGGGCTACAGGCTTCACAACAAGATATTTAAGCTATACAGCGCTTATATTTTTTGTATTGGCAGCTTTATTTTGCTTCAAGAAGGCCAACTCTATTTATTTATAACTGACCACGTTTCATCACTCCTATTTGATTTGTACTTACTCAGCTTAGGTTTAACAGTACTCAGTGCTACATGGTTTATGTGCGCATTACTTGAACTAAACAATAGATGGCCAAAAACAAGTAAGATTTAAAAAATTATGGCCGGTACTGTTATGTGCTTTTCTTTAATAAAAATATTGTTCAGTAACACTTTGATTTGGCAAATAGCTGGCAACATCATGGCTTACGGCTCATTAATTATTGTGACTGTTATTTTTGTTTTAGCGGCACAACAGGCTCGCAAAAGAATACGCGAAGCAACGCTTGTTTTTGTAGCATTGAGCTTGGTGCTCGTAAGCATGATATTTAGAGTATTACTTATTAATCAAAGCCCATTTATGCAACGTTACGGATTTATTTTGGCTTTCGCTGTGGAGTCATTTTTACTAGCAGTAGCTGTTTCTAGGCGTATTAGCCGTATGCGAATCGCACAAAAACGCGCCGAAACCGAAGCCGATTACGATCACCTTTGTGGCATTTTAAACCGCCGTGGCTGGGGTAAAAAATCGTCAGAGCTGATTGAGCTGCATGCAAAAAAAGGCGGAGTTTTATGTTTAATGTATATAGATTTAGATGACTTTAAACAGATAAACGACAATTATGGGCATGCCGTAGGCGATGAAGCTTTATGTAAAGTAGCCGCCAGTTTAAAAAGTATTGTACGCACCAGCGATGCAGTCGGCCGCTTAGGCGCGATGAATTTGTAGTACTTGCCCACTTTTACAGCAAAGCGCAAGTAAGCCCAAAAACACACCATCTAAAAATAGAGTTAGATAAACTCGCCATCACGCATAACGACCAACCTATTGCTATAAAGGCAAGCATTGGTAGCAGCGTATTTAGTGAGCCTCCTAAAAATATTGACGAAATTTTAAAAGCCGGCGACACCGCTATGTATCATGAAAAACTACAGCGTAAAGTAAAGCCGCTCACTTTAGTTGATAGCTAACTTTAAGTATTTAAAACCGTAGCCTGCTTAGCAAACTGCTTACGGTTTATATAGTGGCTAAAATACACATCCACCTAATGAACCAATAATACCGCCATTAAGAATTTTAAACGTTGAGGCTTGTTTGTCACTAAAATGGGCAACACTGCCCATTACCGCTAAAATAAGCGGAAAGGTAGATATTAACCCGCTCCATGCAGACCCTATATGCTGCGATATAAACGTAACAAGCACGATAAAGCCCGTCACTAATATCATTTTACCAAAAGCTCCCAGCGGGCATTTAATGGTTTTGCATCAACTGATATATTTAGCCTTGTAGAGATAATAGCTAAACCGAGTAAAATACAAAGCGAAATCACCCTCGCCACAATAATATTCACTGGTAAAAATAAAGTAATAACGCTAAATACACACCAAATACTCAACGCTGTAAAAAGCGATTTAAGCATTCCAAATCTTCGTGAAACAACCAAGTAACTAAAACAAAATAAGCCTATACCGCTCATACCATAAAGAGAGGCCGCCGCTGAGTTAGCTGCAAATAATTTACCTTGTTCTAATGCTATAAAATAAGAAATAGGCCAGAGGTAATAGGCAAGCCAGGAACTATGCTGCTAACAAAACTACCAAAGCGTTTTTGGGCGAATGTTATTAGTAAAATAAGCAAAGGTGCAATTATGAGTTTAAGCAGCATAAATAACAATAAAGTATGAGAGTTTAAATTAAGTCTACGTGTCTATACCTACATTGTAGAGTGAATAAAAATCATGTATGTAGCGTAATTTTTTTACCTGTAAATATTAACTAATTTATCAAAACACTGATTAATAGTTATAAAAAACCACTTATTAAAGTGGTTTTTTAGCTTAACTTAAACAACAGCATTTATACTTTTTTAAATAAAACCTCTGGATTTACCATGGTTTTCATTTCAAGCACATTGCCATTTGGATCTTCAATAAAAAACGTTTCTTGCTCAAACTCATCACCAATAAAACGGCGGTATGGTTTATCTAGGTATTCAATACCCGCATCTTCAATACGTGTTTTTAACCCGTTAAATTCATCTTCAGAGAGGTGAATCCCAAAGTGAGGTACTGCCACAGCTCCCATATCTACATCATGGCGAACTGTTGGTAAGCGCTCAACACTCTGGTGCAAGGTAAGTTCATTACCCCAAAAATCTATATCTACCCAGCGACCTTCTTCACTGTTACCCGTTTTACAGCCTAGTACGTCACAATAAAACGCTTTAGCCACTTTTAAATCGCCAGCCGGAATAGCCAGATGCAAACAGTTAGACATAAATAACCCTTGGTTAACACTTTAATACATTAAATTATCGCCATTATACATAACTTGTGATTTATAGAACATTAACAGCGGCACTATTAAGCATATTTAATACCTAAAAGCCGTTTAAAAAACACGCTTTTAAAGTTTGTAATTACTTATAACATTTATTTGTTAGAGAGTATTAGAAAGCGCAAAAGGATTAGTTTAAAATGCGCCGCTATGATTAAATTCTTATTTTTAAAATTCATCACTTTCTTTTTAGGCTTTGTAGCTTGCTTTACTATGCACACTACTTTTGCATTACCTTTAGTGATTTCTGCTGCGCTAACGGGACTTATTGGCTCGTTTATTCCTTTTCCTGCACATTATAAAAACCATCCGTATGCTGCAATTTATGCTGGTAGCTTTGCAGGTATGTGTTCAACTCATTTAATTACCAGTTACTGGGAAATTGCTATTATTTCGCTTATTGGCTCAAGTTTGTATGTGCTTACTATGAATATGTTTACAGGTTTTGGTGGCAAGCTTGGTAGTGTTGCCTTTGCAAGTGTGGCACTTTTTGTATTAGCCAGAGGAATAGTATTATGAGTATTGAATATCCATTACTTGTACTGCTTGGGGCTTTTTTAACATTTTATTTAGCTAAGCATAGTCGCTTTGACGGGGTTAGGGCGTCGTCTTCACTTTCTATTATTGCTTATTTAATTTTTAGCGCTTTAAATTTGAACCCCGATTTATACGCAATTGTATTTTTTGGCGGTACATTTATAGGTATGAGCGCCCCACATCGATTTGGTATTTATACTGTAGCAAGCTCATCTATTTTGTTTTCAATCTTATTTGAGCATCTTGTACCAAAACTTGACGGCTACGGCGGTGCATTGGGTATTAGTGCATTTTTATCTGTATGTATTTGCCATACCTGTATTTTGTTAGGTGCCCCAAGAAGTAAAAAGCCGCCACCAGTTCAATAAAAAATTATTGAACTGGTCTAGTTTCTCCCAGCATTCACTTTAAAATAGTAGAAAAATTAGAGTGTAAAATATTCATGTTTTAAGCTGTTCTTTTTCTTTGCAAGTCTGTTAGAATCTTTCGCGAACTTTATTTACCCTAAATAAAGACAAACATATATGGATTTATGAAGATGAAAAAACTAATCGCAGTAGCAGCTCTATCTTTACTTCCTTTCTCAAACGCAATGGCTGACCAAGATATTGGTTGTGGTCTTGGTTCTATGTTATTTGCAGGTCAGCAAGGTAAAGGCGTTAAAATTTTAGGCGCTACAACAAACGGTACTTCTGGTAACCAAACTTTTGGTATCACTTTTGGTACTTTAGGTTGTGATGGTACTGGTACAGTAACTTCTTCAGAAAAAATTGCTTTATTCATTGACGGTAACATGGAGCAACTTGCTCGTGATATGTCAAAAGGTGAAGGCGAAACTTTAGCTACTCTAGCTGAAGCTTGGGGTGTTGCAGATCAAGATAAAGCAGCATTCAACGCGCTTGCTCAAGCACAGTTTTCTTCAGTATTTACTTCTGAAAACGTAACTTCGCAAACAGTTTTAGAAAACCTAAACACTGTTCTTGCAAGTAACGCACAACTTGCTTCTTATACTCTTTCTTAATCAGCTAAATTAGCCGGTTTTATACGTATAAATAAAGCCGCTGGAGTATTTCTCTAGCGGCTTTTATTGTTTAGTGATTATGAAAAAAATATTCTTTGTTTTATCAATTGCGCTGTTTAGTACTTACGTAAACGCTCAAAGTTTTAAAAATGACACCTTAGCAACCGACCCTTACTGGCTCAAATTAGGTCATTACCGTGGGGCCACATTAGGTGGTTGGAAAAGTGAAGTAGATAGGGCTGAGTTTTTTTTATCTCCTATAGGTAAAACAAGTCCACTGGACGAACTTGAAGCCACTATAGCCGCATTTAGTGGTAAAAATACTGACCCAAAAACAACACAATCTCGCTGTCGGTTTCCAGCACGCTATAAATGGCTAAAAACAAAAATTAAAAATAACTGGCCCGCGCTTAATTGCCCAGAGCTTCAAACGTGGCAAAAAATAATAAACCCAAAAGGGGTTACGTTAGTTTTTCCTACTGCATTTATGAATAGCCCATCATCAATGTTTGGTCACACCTTACTTCGTATTGATGCAAAAGATCAGACTCGCCATAAAGAGTTGCTCGCATTTGCGGTTAATTTTGCAGCAGAGCCAGACGGCTCAGACAATGCAGCTATGTACGCACTAAAAGGCCTGATTGGCAGCTATCCTGGTAAATTTTCGCTTATGCCGTACTATAAAAAAGTACGCGAATATAATGATTTAGAATCTCGTGATATTTGGGAATACAAACTTAATTTATCTGAGCCACAAGTAGAGCTTATTTTATTGCACTTATGGGAGCTACAATCAGCTACATTTGATTACTTTTTTATTGATGAAAACTGCTCTTATCAATTACTTGCATTATTACAACTCGCACAAGAGGACCTTGATTTAACATCGTCATTTAATATGCAAGCTATTCCATCAGATACCGTTGCAGTACTAAGAAATAACAACTTACTACAATCACCTAATTACCGCCCTGCTTTTGGCACTAAGCTTTACCATTACTCTACTCAAATGACTAACGAACAACTTGATGATGCAAGAGAGTTAATACAAGGTGGCTCCCTCAATACTCGTAATTACTCACAGTCGCAATTAGTCGCAATATTAGAAATGGCGTATGAATGGTTAAATTTTGAATTTTACGATAAAGCATTAAAGCGTGAAGAAATTGCCCCGCGACTAACTAAGCTACTACTAATGCGCAGCAAATATAAAGTAGCTTCGCCATTTACTAAGCCAAGTCGTCCTATTGCTTCTCCAGAGCAAGGTCATGGCTCTTCTAAAGTAACGCTAGGTAGGGTACAAAATAATAACCAAGCAAACCTTACAAATTTTGGTTATAGGCTTGCGTATCATGACTTACTAGATAGGCCTGAAGGTTTTATAGCGGGTGCACAAATTAGTTTTTTTGATTTGGAAGCCGCTATTACTGACGAAGGAAATGCAGATATTGAACATTTTTACTTATTAGATGCTATGTCGCTTGCACCCGATAACCGCGTATTTGATAGCTGGTCGTGGAACTTTAAAATGGGCTTTGACCGACAACCAAGTGACAATAAACGTTTAGGCCGCTTTTTTACAAAAGGAGGTTATGGTAAATCTTATGGCGATCCTAATAATCTACACGGCTATATTCTTGGTCAATTTGAGCTAAATACAGGCGATATAACCGACCGACTTAGTACTGGAATAGGCAGCGAAGCCGGTGTAATTTGGCAAATAAACAATAACCATAAACTCGCTTTAACTGGCAATATATTATGGCTAACTGATAACGCAGCAAGTAAGCACAGCGAAATAGCTATAACATGGAATTACGCTGTTTCTCGCAATGTATCGCTGCGCAGCAAAGTACAGCATGCTCAATGGCATAGCCATAATTCATCAATGAGTTTAGCTATGCAGTTTTACTTTTAACTTTTTCAATATTATTTATATTTAATGCTACTTGTAGGGTAGCCAAATAGCACTCTACATTTAGCTTTTATTCCCGATGCCTTATAAACACTTTTCAATAAGTGCTCCCACTGATGAAACGTAATAACGACTGGGTTATTGCTATTAAGCTGCCCTATAATGCCGTATTTACAAGGCTTTGATTTACCTTCTTCTACAAAGGTGCCAAATAACTTATCCCAAATAATGAGTACACCGGCAAAATTTTTATCTAAGTAGCCGGGGTTAATAGCATGATGTACTCGATGATGCGATGGGGTGTTAAATACCTTTTCAAACCAGCCTAGTGTACTTACCGTTTGGGTATGCACAAAAAACTGATAGGCCAAATTAAGCGCCACTACGGTAAATACACTCAGCGGATCAAAGCCGATTAATATCATTGGCAACCAAAATAACCACATACCCGCAAGCGGATACATTAAGCTTTGCCTAAATGCGGTTGAAAAGTTCATTTTAGTTGAACTGTGATGAACCACATGGGCAGCCCATAACCAATGAATATGGTGCGACGCTTTATGAAACCAATAATACAAAAAGTCTTGTAGTAAAAATGCGCCAAATATCGTCAGCACCGACAGTTCAATATCAAATAACCTATATTGATGCAACCAATAAAAAAATGGCATTAGCACAATTAAAGCAATCGCATCGCACCCTTGATGCATAAGCGCCAGTGCTGTATTCGCCAAGCTGTCTTTTATGTCGTAATAGCGCCGATATTTAATAAATTCATAACTTACAAAAATAATAAATACAGGACTAAGGGCAAGTAAAATTATTTCTATGCTCATGATATGTTGCCCTTAAAGTTGGCTTTTAGCTTATTAAGCGCTTGTGCTATATCTTTTTTAATAAAAAATTTAATCACTAGGCTTGGCAGCCACCAAGGTGTTTTACAGCGTATGTTATAGGTAACTTCGGTGCTTGTTGGGGCATTGTCACTAACGCAAAAATAAATATCGCCACGATGCTCTGCAACTGGTTTATTACCTATTATTTGATAACTAATATGATTGCTATCGGCGCTAATTATACGCTCTTCAAAGCGAACTCCTGCCATTATAACTTGCCTAATAGCACCTTTACCGCCAATAATTTCGCCTTCATTTTGCTTTTTTAACAGGACAAATTTAGCATTAAAAAAACGTTCTAATTGCGCATGATCAAGCAAAGCGTCTCTGACTTGTAGAGGCGTTGCTGCAATCTTTTGTTTTAAGGTTATTTGTATCATTTTTATATAATAAGTATTTTCATAATGCCCTACAATATAAAATTTTTTCGTGGCAAACTTGCTGTTACACGACCATTTTTTAGCTTTAGGCGACATATGAGCACACTTGCCGATCATTATTTTTCAAGCTGTATTGATTACCTTGAAACACTTGGACTTAATAGCCAAGCTGTTTTGTCGGCTATTAACTTTAATGAATACAGTAATAAGCAAGCTCAGCAACTCGCGCCACGCATTAGCTTAAACAGTTACAACGCACTGCTAAATTATGCTCAGCAAACTCTAAACGAGCCTTTGTTTGGCTTTAAGCTTGGTCAGCAAATTCGAACTGCCGACTTTGGCATATTGGGTTACTTAATTGAATCGAGTAATAACTTAGCCAGCGCTATTACCGCACTGCTTAACTACGACAGTTTAGTTGCAGATATTGGTAGAGCAGAGTTTGAACAGCAAGGTGAGTTGGCAATTATTCGTTGGCTACCTAATGCTAACTGTAGCCCACAGGTTATTTTACGTAATATGACCGCTTGGGTAAGTGTTATTCGACAACTATTAAACCCACAGCTATCGCCCAGTACTATTTATTTTACCCAAGCTTTTACCAGCAATGAAAAAACAGTACTCACACACTGGTTTAACTGCCCCGTTAAAACTAACGCACAGTATAACCAAGTGGTATTTCCGAGCAGTTATTTAGCACTGCCATTTAAAACCGACAATACGCAAATTAATTTAGTGCTTAAACAGGTTTCTGAGCAGCAACTTTCACGCTTTAAAAGCCAGCAGCTACTAACCGAAAAAATCAGCCAGTTATTTATAGCTAAAAATGACTTAATCGACTGCAGTTTAATACGCACAGCAGGCGCACTAAACATGACCCCGCGCACCTTGCAACGCCATTTAAAGCGCGAACAAATATCGTTTGCCGACTTACTTGAGCAAGAGCGTAAAAGGCGCGTAATACTGTGCATTGGCAAAGAGCCATTAAGTAACATAGCAATTAAACTTGGCTTTAACGACCAAAGTTCATTTAATCGTGCTTTTAAACGCTGGTATAACTGCACCCCACTGCAATATATAAAAACACTACCTAAAAACACTACCTAAAAACATTGGCTAAAAATCAAACGTTACTTAACTCTTTAATTCAACATAGGTAATAAAAAGCCGCGGTTAAAATAACCACGGCTTTTTATTCGCTTACTCGTGCGCTTAATAATACGCTTACTTTCCTATCGCTTCTTTAGCAAACAAGTGCTTTATTGGGCCTAAGTTATCAACCATTGAAAGCCCAACTCCACGTATTAGTTTTTTAATTGGGTTAGCACCGGCAAATAACTCTTTTAAAGAGTACATCATGGCAATGTGTTTTTGCGCATCGAGTTTACGGGTGCGCTCGTAATCACGTAAAGTACGCGTGCTGGCAAATTCTTTATTATCACTTGTTAGTAACTCAATTAAATAAGCGGCATCTTTTAGGCCTAGGTTCATCCCCAAGCCTGCAAGCGGATGAATAGTATGTGCAGCATCACCAATTAATACGACTTTACCTGCAACCCATTGCTGGGCATAACGCATTTTAAGTGGAAATGCAGCGCGTACACTTTGCACTTCACACAAACCACATTGGCCGTCTATTGCCGCCATAATGGCTTTGTTAAACTGGTTGTCGTCCATTGCTAATAGCTCTTCACAATGCGTTGGGTTTGTAGACCACACAATTGAATGGGTGTTGGCATCGCTCAACGGTAAAAATGCTAATGGCCCGCTTGGTAAAAACACTTGGCGTGCGGTATTGGCGTGTGGCTCTTGGGTTTTAACTGTAGCCACCAATGCATGGTGGTCGTAGTCTTTAAAGCTCAGCGCCATATTAAACTGCTTTCGAATTGCCGAATTTGCACCATCGGCGGCCACCAGCAGCTTTGCAATGATTGGCTCACCACTTTTTAAAGTAACAAATACATCCGATTCGCTTTGGTGTATTTGCTGATAACAAGTGTCGAACATCAGCGTAGCATTTGGCTGCTGCTCCAGCTCCTTTACAAGCGCGTAGCAAATAATATCGTTTTCAACTATATGACCTAAATGATCAAGCTCTAGTTGCTCACTATTAAAAGCTATTTTGCCAAAGCTGTCTGCATCGCGCACATCCATATGGGTATAGGCACTAGCACGCAAAGCAACTATGTGTGGCCATACGTTTAATTGTTCAAGCAAGGTTTGACTCGCAATACTCAACGCACTTACGCGCATGCCATACTCGTCTGTTGGCGGTGTTTGCTTTGGCGCAGCGTCAAGCACGACTACGCTTATACCTGCTTTTGCCAACCCAAGCGCTAAGGTAAGCCCTACGCTGCCACCACCTACAATACATACCTGTGCTTGTTTCATAAACCTTGACCTTGTTTAACTTGCCCCATTAACTGCTTAGCCAATGGCGCTTTTAAAGAGGGGAATAAATCCATCGAAAACAACCCAATACTACGGCCAAGTGCCAGTATGCGTGATGAATTTGAAAAAAGCCTTACTAAACCATCTGTTAGGGTCATCACGTTATTTATATCAGCGCTGCGCTGCTGTGCATACTCGCGAGTAAATGCATAACTACCTAAGTCACTTGGGCTCTGGGCAATTAAGTTACTAAGTACTTGTACATCTCGCAGGCCTAGATTAAACCCTTGCCCTGCAATGGGATGAATTGCATGCGCAGCATTACCTATTACTACCGTGCGGTGCGCAATAAGCGATTCTACTTGCCCATACACTAAGGGGTAATTAGCACGCATACCCACTTTAGTAAATTGACCACCGCGATAACCAAAGGCACTTTGTAGTGCGCTTATAAAGTCGTCTTCACTTTGTGCCATGTGCTGCTCAACGTGCTGTTGCTGCATACACCACACCAGTGAATAGCGGTTGTTGCTCATAGGTAATAGCGCCATGGGGCCATGTTGCGTAAATCGCTCAAAAGCATGGTTATTATGCCCACCAGCTACTTCTATATTGGCAATAATAGCCCCTTGCTCATAAGCTTGAGTGTTAAACTTAAGTCCAAATAAGCTACGAGTTGGCGACTGTGCACCGTCGGCAATAACTAACAGCTTGGCGGCTATTTGCTCGCCACTTTGCAAAGTAACTATATTATTATGTAATTGCTGTTCAATGGCACTTACGCTATCAGGGCAATATAAACTGATATTTATTTGAGCGTTTAATAATTGATGTAACGAGCGGCCAAACGGGTTTACTTCAACCACATAACCAAGGGCATCTTTAGCAAACTCTTCACAGTTAATATCTGCTTTACCAAAATGGTGACGATCAGACACACTTACTTTTTTAATTGCTGTAGCGTACGGTGAATTTAATGCAAATAAATTTAAGCCTTGCAAGTACTCTACCGACTGCTGAGCAAGTGCTATGCTTCTATCATCAAAGCTCGGGTGATAGTCATTACTTACTTCATTCGCCTCAACAACAGCAATACTAAGCGCGGGATTTATTTTAGCCACGCTTAACGCACAGCTAGCACCGGCTAAACCGCCACCAATAACAACAACATCAAACTGCTTAGGCACTTTTTTCTCCTAGTCTTATGCGCTTTTATTGCTTTGCATAAGTGCTTCTATATCGCTTATGGTTTTTGGCGCACTTAGGGTGAGATTTTCATAACCACTTGGGGTTACTAATAAGTTATCTTCAATGCGAATACCAATACCTCGGTATTTTTGCGGTGCATTTGAATCTTCGCTGATATAAAGCCCAGGCTCAATGGTTAAAACCATGCCCGCAGCAAATGCGCGTTCGCTATTATTTTGTTTGTAGTCGCCTACATCATGTACGTCTAGGCCTAACCAATGCCCCAAACCATGCATGTAATATTCTTTACAGGCTTGCTTTGCTATTAACTCATTAAAGTTGCCAGTTAAAATACCCAAATCTAGTAGACCTTGGGTCATAACTGCCATTGCTAAAGCATTAGCATGCGACATATAACCGCCGGGTTTAATTTCTGCAAACGCCACTTCTTGCGCTTTAAGAACAATATTATATAACGCGGCTTGCTCGGGGCTAAATTTACCATTCACTGGAAATGTACGTGTAATATCAGCAGCGTAGCCTTGTAGCTCGCAACCTGAATCTATTAACACTAGATCGCCACTTTTAAGGGCGTCGCTGTTTTGGGTGTAATGTAAAATATTAGCATTGTCGCCACTGCCTACAATAGTGCCATACGCTGGGTGCCGCGCACCATGCATTGCATAATGATGATGTAGCTCAGCTTCTAGCTGAAATTCAGTAGCTCCAGCATGTGAAAAACGCATAGCGCGCATGTGCCCTCGCGCACTAATTTCACAGCCTTCTCGCATAACATCTATCTCGCTTGGCGATTTAAACAAACGCATTTCATGAATAAGGCCACGTATTTCTTTTAAAGTACTCGGTGCTTTGAGTCCTTTTCGAGAGCCACTTCGAAGCATACCTAATAACGAAAACACTTTGGTATCAAATGAAGAGTAGGCGCCTTGTGCAAAATAAATAGCATCTTTTGCATTTAGCATATCGAGTAGCTTATCGTTTAATTCACTGAGTGGGTAAGCTTCATCAAACAAATATTCGTTTTTTGCTTTTTCAAAGCCAATTCTGCGCCCATGCCATACTTCGGCTAGTTTATCTTTATTAAGGCAAAATAATGTACTGGGGGTATCGCTATTTGGAGCAAGTACGAGTACGGCATCGGGCTCATTAAAACCAGTTAAGTAAAAAAAGTCACTATCTTGTCTAAATGCATAGTGAGTGTCGCGGCTGCGCGTAACTTCGCTCGCCGCAGGTATAATTGCCACACTGTTACTATCCATTTTTGCAAGCAGACGCTCACGACGTGCTTTAAACTCTGACTTTTGTATTTCAACCATGTGCAACAAACCCGTTTAACTTAAACTATTAATGAAGTGTTTTTTTAGTGCTAGCAGTACTTTGATCTTTACCTAACTCTGCAAAGCAAAGTAATGCCGACACACGTACATACTCAATCACTTCATGTAGTGCTTGGCTGTCTTCTTCAGTTTCTTCAAAGGTAGTATCAAGGCGAGTAATTTCGCTAAAATCGGTAATAACTTCTTTTACATCTGCTGATAATTTACCGTAATCTTTTTGCTTTAAACCAAAGCCAAGCATAAAACCTGCAACCCAAGAAACCAAACCATTAGCCTGATCTATAAGTGTTTCATCGTCGCTGGGTAAAAACAAATCAAACGCAAACTCTTCATCATTAAAGCTAGCAACGACCTGCTTATAAATGCTGCCAAAAAACTGTTTTAAATTATTACTAAACGAGTCACCATCGTTAAACACATCACTTAACAGCCCTAGATATTCTTTGTCGTCAATCGTTAACCCACAAGCTAATAAACCACTAATTACACCGTGCGCTTCGGCCGGTGATACAAATATTTCATTTTTTTCTAATAATAATTGGGCTTCTTCGTAATCTGGTAAATCGCTCATTGTCATATCTTCATTTTGCTAGTTAAGGCAATGCTACCACTCGATAAAAAGCAACTCCAATAAAAAACATATTTATGGCTAAAAAGCACACTCATAAGTAAATAACTAATAATAAGTGCACAATAACCACGCAAACAAAATAATATTTTGCTTTTGGGGTTTAAGCTTTCGATTATGTCTTATATACTGGATTTGTTCCCTGGGGTGCTGGAGCTTGGTTAAGTCCCTGAGCCGATAAATTTTATACCAGGGTTTCTGTTCGTATACTATTGTGCAAGCTCGGCATGTACCGAGAAGCCTACGGTAAACCGCAGATTCCCGCCCTGAAACCTCAAGGTTTCAGGACTGACACCAACACCACACTTCGGGGAACACCTTCTTATTTTTATAATCCCTCTTATTATTTATTTGTCTTTTTTGTTATAACTTTCTAAATTATTTTTATAATCTTTGGCAAAAAAAAGCTGCAAGCAATTCCTTACTTACAGCTAAACTCTAAATGCTTACACTTATTTACTTAAACCAACCCTGAAAACGCTCCATGAGCATATAATTTACCGGTACTAGCAATAAAGTAATGAAGGTGGCGAATATAATTCCAAAGCCTAAGCTCACAGCCATAGGAATTAAAAATTGCGCTTGAGTCGCTTTTTCAAATAATAACGGCATTAATCCTATAAAAGTGGTTAAGCTAGTTAGCATAACTGGGCGAAAACGTGACGCGCCGGCAAGTTTAACTACCTCAATTAATTCAATCCCTTCTGTGCGTTTTTTATTAATATAGTCAACTAATACCAGCGAGTCATTAACCACTACGCCAATTAATGCTAGCATGCCAAGCAAGCTCATAATGGTTAATTCCATTCCCATGATCCAATGCCCTACTACAGCGCCTATCATGCCAAAGGGTATAACACTCATTACTATTAATGGCTGTAAATACGATTTAAACGGTATCGCTAATAGCGCATAAATAATAAAAAATACAAATACTAACGCCCAAGCAAGTGAACCAAACGACTCTCTTTGCTCTTTTGCTTCTCCTTCTAATGCATAATCAACTCCTGGGTATTGCTGCATTAGCTCATCCAAATACTGGGATAAATCAGCTTGGAGTATGGTCATGTTAGTGTTGCTTTTTTCTATATCGGCGGTCACATTTAAAGTACGGTAACGATCGATTCGATTGATAGTAGACGGGCTTTGCCCTGTAATTAAAATAGCCACATGCGATAAAGGCACTGAGCCACCGGCAGGTGTGTTTATGAGTATATTTTGTAAGTCGGCTACCGAGCGTCTTTCATCAATAGGCAAACGTACCATTACGCGCACATCGTCTCGCCCACGTTGGATCCTTTGTACTTGCGAGCCAAAAAACGAGTTACGCACTTGCCCTGCTACATTTACTCTATTTAAACCCAGCGCTAAGCCTTGCTCTGTAAGCTCTATTTGTAACTCTTCTTTACCATCAGACATACTATCGGCAATATCGAATACAGTTGGGTAGGTCGATAAACGCGTTTTAATATGATCTGCCACGTCTTGTAAAACCTTTAACGATGTACCGCTAAGCTGCACATCTATTGGATCTGAACTACGACCTATTTCGGCTCTAAAGGTGAGACTTTCAGCGCCGGGAATAACGCCAATTAATTCGCGCCATTCACTGGCAAGCTCGCGTGAGCCTATATCTGAATCACGTTTTTCAGCTGGGGTAATTTCAAAGCGTACTGCGCCTGAGTTAGATACTCCGCCGCGCCCGCCCGTTGTTGCTAAAATATTTAAAATAACGCTCTCACCCGTATCAGGGTCACGGTATTTTTCTTGCAATTGCTGGGCCTTTTGCGACATATCAATCACATATTTATTAGTTACTTCAAACGGTGTGCCAGCAGGCAGGGTTAAGTTTACCCGTACGGTTTCGCTGGGAATACGTGGAAAAAATACAAACTTAGTCCAACCACTGGTGATCATAGTTAAAATAATTAAAAACACGCCAACAAATAAGCTCACCGTTGCCAGTTTATGGCGCAGAGCTAAATTAAGAATAGGTTGATAATATTTTAAAATCGCACTTTCAAAGCCATCAGCAAAACGTTGCTGTAGCAGATCAAACTTTGATTGCTTACCTTTTTGGTGACGTAGCTTTATATATTTTAAATGTGCAGGTAAAACAAATTTAGATTCAATTAAAGAAAACAATAATACCGGAATAACCACCACCGGAATTTGTGCAAATAATGCCCCGCGTGCACCTTCAATAAAGGCTAATGGCAAAAAGGCCGCTACCGTGGTTAATACACCAAAAGTCACTGGCGTTGCTACTTCTTGGGTACCTAATATGGCAGCTTGTTCGCCCGATTCGGCTGTTTTTAAATGGGTGTAAACGTTCTCTCCGGTGACTATGGCATCATCAACCACAATACCGAGTACTAAAATAAAACCAAACAAGCTCATTACATTAAGCGTTACGCCAAAAATAGGCATAGCAATAAATGCCCCCATGAACGACACCGGAATACCAATAAACACCCAAAATGCGATAGCTGGGCGTAAAAATAAGGTTAGCAGTGCCAGCACTAAAATACCGCCTTGCAAGGCGTTAGTGGTGAGTGTGGCAATACGGCTTTTAACTAGCTCTGAGTCGTCATCCCAATAACTTAATGCAAAACCTTGCGGCAATGAAGGTTGCTGGGCATTTATATAAGCTTTTACTTCATCGGCAACAGTAATTGCACTTTGTGGGCCTATTCGGTATACGTCGATAAAAGCGGCTTGTTTTCCGTTAAAACGTGTACGCACTGGGGTTTCTTCAAAGCCGTCATTAATTGTGGCTATATCACCTAAGCGAATAATAGTACCGTCGCTTTGGTTTTTAACCACTATGCTGGCAAATTCATCTTTTCGGTATGCTTGTCCTTTTGAGCTAATAAGTACATCGCCACCTTGGGTTTTTAAGTTACCCGCAGAAATGTCTGAGCTTGAGTTAGCAACCGCATTAGAAATTTGCGCCAGTGTTAAGTCATATTGGCGCAATGTATCTTGGCTTACTTCAATAGCCAGTTCGTAGTCGCGCACGCCACTTAACTCAACCTGCGTTACACTGGGTAAACGTAATATTTGATCGCGTACTTGCTCTGCATACTCGCGAGTTTCTTTTTCGCCATAATCACTAGATACAGTTACCGCTATAACCTCTCGTTTTCGCTCAGCTAGAGCAACGATGGGTTTTTCAGCATCCCCAGGAAAGGTATTAATAGCATCAACACGGCTTTTTATATCAGCGAGCAACTCTCGAGGATCGTAGCCGCTTTCCACTTCAACAGTGACAGAGCCCGAACCTTCAGATGAGCGGCTAAATATTTGCTTTATACCCTCTAAATCTTGTACAGACTCCTCTATACGTATAGTGACACCTTGCTCAACATCCTCTGGCGTCGCGCCACGTAAACTAACCTGAATGCTGATCATATCGGTTTCAAACGAAGGAAATACTTCGATCGGTATTTTCGTCGATAAACTAAACAGCCCAGACAGCAACAAAGTTACTAACAATAAATTGGCAGCAACATGGTTTTTGGTAAACCAAGCAATCATGGCTTATCTCCTTGCTTTGCTGCGCGACGTTTTTTTACTAGCTCTGCAACACTAATGCCTTGCTCTTTTGCTTGTTGTGCTAATTGCTCTGCTGTTGGGCGTTGCTTCATACTTTGTGGTTTAGTCGCTTTATTATCTTCGCCTAAAATATTCACTTGTGTACCCGAACTAACTTGGCCCAGTGGCGTAATAACAAGTTTATCACCTGCTTTTAAGCCGGTTTTTATCATTGCAAAAGCGGCATTTTGCCATGCAAGCGTTATATCTTTACGCTTTAATACTCCCTGCTCAACAATATAAACGTAAGACCCCTGATAAATAGTGCTATTTGCAATAATAAGTGCATCAGAAACTGTTTTTCCGGTGATCTGCGCTTTAACGTATTGCCCTATTTTTATTGGGTATTGATTACTTTGTGTTGCTTTATAAGGGTCATTAATTTTAGCAACCACGTAGAGTTGCTGTGCACTTTCATCAATAGCACCTTCGGTACGCGCCAACTGCCCTTGCCATGTTTGCTCACCAACTAAATCAGAGCTAAATTTAATCACGGATCCGGCCTGGTTTTTAGCACCGTCGCGGTACTGCTCAGGTAAATTAATAAAAGGTAGGTCTTTGTTTTTTATTGGCAACCGAATCTCTACGCTGTCTATTGCGTAAATAGTAGCAAGCTGAGTATTGTTGCTAACAACTTGGCCTAAATCTACATTACGACTAAGTACTCGTCCTGCAAAAGGCGCTATTATTTGGGTACGTTCTAAGTTTAACTTGGCTTTTTCAAGTGTTGCTTGCGCCGATAATACTTGTGCTTGTGCTGCAGCTAATTGTGGCTCACGTAGTACCAAGCTACTTGCAGGTTTATCATTACCTAAACGCTGCCAATCTGTAATAGCCTGCTGCCCGCGGGCTTGTTCTTCTAAAAGGCCTTGCTTTGCTGTTAATAAGTTAGCCTGTGCCGATTTAACCTCTGCTTGATAGTCTCTATCGTCGAGTTGGATTAGTACCGCACCTTTTTTAAAAAAACCACCTTCTCTAAAGTCATCGCTTATATTTATAATTAAACCCGATGCTTGAGCAACTAATAAGCTTTGTGTACGTGGTTTTACTGTGCCGTAGCTGTCTACCATCACTTGATAATTTTGCGGCTGCAACATTTGAACTGCTACGTTAATTGATGCTTTTGGTGGTGCACCAAAGCGATTAGCTTCTGGCGGGTTACCTTTAATAAACATGACGATTAAAATAGTGGCGATAATAACCGCGATTGGAATAATAATTTTTGCTATTTTAGTTTTCATTGCTATTACTCTGTAGTTCGGTTGAAGTGTTTGCAAAATCGCCACCAAGGGCAAGGTGTAAATTAACTCGGTTTGCTATCAATTGATTTTTAATACTAATTAAGGAGCTTTGAGCATCGAACGAGCGCCCTTGTGCATCAAGCACTGTAGTGTAGCTAACCAAGCCACTTTGATATTGCTCAAACGATAATTGCTCGGCAGCAAGGGCATTTTCTTGTGCTTCTAGCGTGCTTGTATATTGCGCTTTAAGTGATTGCTGTAGCGTAATCGCATTTTCTACGTCGCTAAAAGCATCGTAAAGTGTTTGTAAATACTGCTGCTCTTGTTTTTGGCTATTTAAACGCGCAATTTCTTCATTCGCTTTTAACCGGCCACCATTAAAAATAGGCGCTGAAATACTGCCAAGTAATGACCATGCTAGGCTAGATGGCGAAAACAAATCGCTTACTCTATCAGTAGTATCACTTAAACTTGCCGTTAAATTTAAACTTGGAAAACGTTGCTTGTGGGCATAAGCCAAGTTTGCATCACTTGCTAAAAGCTGATACCAATTTGCACGTAATGTTGGCTTTCGGGTAATTAACTCTGAGGGTAAACCTAGTGGAATGTCGGTATTGATAACTGGTAGGTCATTATTTGCCGAGATAATTCCTTTTGGATAATCTCCCAATAAACGCTCAAGTACTCTTGCTGTAGTTAATAAGCTAGCTTGCTGAGTAGCAATACGTGAACGCTCATTATTTAGCTCGTTGCGAGCTAAATAAACATCGAGTGCTTCGTTTAATCCTTGACGATAACCTGACTCTATAATATCAAGATTTTGCAAAGCATTGGCTTCTCGGCGCTTATATAAATCAAGTAATTGCTTTGCGGTTACTACATCAAACCAGCCCTTTACTACATCGGCAACTAGCTGTTGTTTGGCTTGTTCAAAGCGCGCCTGTTGCGCTAAGTAGTTTAAATTAGCTTGGCGATTAAAATCTGACAGCTTGCCCCATAAATCAACTTCGTAACCTAAATTCAAGCTCACTGAACTTGCATTATTATAACTAATTGGGCGGTTATTCTTACTGCGGCTAGTACGCGCAGATAAGTCCAAGGTTGGCCACAATGCAGCGCCCGACACAATTAACTGCTGCTTTTGGATCGCCACATCGTAACTACTTTGTAAAAGCTGCTGGTTATTTTTAAGTGCCTGCTCCACAAATTGATTTAACTGTGGATTTTGTAATTGTGTAAGCCATTGCTGTTGTACGTGTAATACCGGCGCAGAGGTTTTTTGTTGCCATTGCTGCGGTACATTACTGGGTGCTTGTTCGCGCTGCTGTGAATTTATATTGCTCGCACAGCCGCTGAGCAGCACAATACTGAGTGCCAATAAAGTTGGCTGGTATTGTTGCCAAATCATAATTAAACCTGAATTACTGCTATTTATAATGTAATTCAAGCACTTTGAACTAAAACGCTCAACTTACTTTACATAACATTACATAATTAGCCATAAACTATCGGATAACTATTTATACTCTATTTCGGTATTAATGATCACTAAGTTCATTAACTGTAAAGTTGAAAGTAACTATAAGCAGGTTTATATAATTAAGGGGTTGGTAAGTAGTGTATGAGCTTAAAATTTTCTGGAACAATTTTAAGCTGTATAGAATGGCCTGCAGGGAAAAATAATACCGTAAAAACAAAAAAACCTCACAAGAGTGAGGTTTTTAATAAATGGTGCCTCGACGCGGAATCGAACCACGGACACGAGGATTTTCAATCCTCTGCTCTACCGACTGAGCTATCGAGGCACATAAACTGTGCGAGTTAACTAAATATTCTAAGTTAACTTTATACTAAACTAATTTAGTAAATAAATAGTGCCGACTAACCGAGTCGACGGGTAACTTGAACAGACTACTGATTACAGCTTTCTTTTCAAATTACATTATAAATGGTGCCGACTAACCGAGTCGAACGGTTGACCTACTGATTACAAGTCAGTTGCTCTACCAGCTGAGCTAAGTCGGCACACAAAACTGTGTGCTAAGGCACTTTATCAATTTTAAAGATTGATAACTTTTAATAAATGGTGCCTCGACGCGGAATCGAACCACGGACACGAGGATTTTCAATCCTCTGCTCTACCGACTGAGCTATCGAGGCACATAAACTGTGCGAGTTAACTAAATATTCTAAGCTAACTTTATACTAAACTAATTTAGTAAATAAATAGTGCCGATCAACTAAGTCGACAGGTAACTTGAACATATTACTGATTACAGCTTTTCTTTTCAAATTACATTATAAATGGTGCCGACTAACCGAATCGGCGGGTAACTTGAACAGACTACTGATTACAGCTTCCCTTATTCAAATTACATTATAAATGGTGCCGACTAACCGAGTCGAACGGTTGACCTACTGATTACAAGTCAGTTGCTCTACCAGCTGAGCTAAGTCGGCACACAAAACTGTGTGCTAAGGCACGCATAATACTGTTTAATATCTTTGATTTCAAACACTATTATTTAATAATGGTGCCCAGACGCGGAATCGAACCACGGACACGAGGATTTTCAATCCTCTGCTCTACCGACTGAGCTATCTGGGCGTGCGGCGTATTAAACGAGTTTTACCGATACAAGTCAACTTTTTTTTCATTCTTAATAACTGTTTGCACGGTTTTTATGCAACTCGGGACTTTTTTAATTAATACCGCTCATTTATACTACAAACCAGCAAAAAGTAGCATCATAACTTTAACTTAAACTATGCTAATATTATTGTGTATTTTTTACATCGTTCTATTCAAAGTACGGTAAAGGCTTACCGTGTTATTAATATACCAATTAGGAAAAATCCATGCAGAGTAAGTTCTCTTCAGTGATAAAAGGTTTGTTACCTCTTTTTTTATTAAGTAATGTAATTATAACCATACTATTTATAATTGCCTTTTCACTTTATTCTCAAAGTGAAGCAAGTACTAAAAAAAGCACACCGCTTATTGATATTACTTCACTGGCTAACAAGCTAGAAGCACCTCTTGTCGACGCTTTAACCATTTACGGACAAGGTAAAGTGCAAGAGCTGCTTGAACTTACCTCTATATTTAGTGACAATTTTGAATACACGCTCTATCGCTTTAGCGCTACAGCACAAACTGAGCTAGTGTATAGCACTAACAAACCTGCAATTGCTGCTATTAAACTTAACGAGCACTTAGTTGATCAAGGTGTACTGCATAATGTTTTAACGCTTAACGATCAACCTATTGGCGAGCTTATTTTAAAGCAAAAAAAATCCCCACCTACATTAACTAAACAAACGTCATTATTGAGCGCCTATTTTATGGCTTGTATAGCGGTTATTACATTATTTGTATTAGCGCTGCTATTAAATCAATATATTAATAACCGTTTACGTAAGAGTACGGGCTTACTCAGCGAAGAATTACAGGCTATAACTGATAGCAGTAATTTTAACAGCACTGTAAATGAACAGTTAGGCAATGGCTTGAATGTGATTGCACTAAATATTAATTTTTTATTAAAAAAAGTACAGGCAGCTTTATCTGAGAATGAAAAAACTCAAAAAGAATTACAAAAACTGCAAAACAATCTCGAAATTGAAGTGCAAACTCGAACCCTTGCACTTGAAAAAGAAACTTTAAATGCGCAAAAAGCGAGTGAAACTAAAACAACCTTTTTAGCGACTATGAGCCATGAAATTAGAACCCCTATGAATGGCGTTATAGGGACTATAGATTTACTGCGCCAAACAAATTTAGACGGCTCACAATATCGTCTTAGTACTATTATTCGTGAATCTGCATTTTCTTTACTGAGTATTTTGGACGACATTTTAGATTTTTCTAAAATTGAAGCTGGTAAACTTAATATTGACCCTATCCCATTTTCTGTCACCGATACGATTGAAGAGGTGGTGCGCGTACTTTCTTCTATAGCCAAGCACCGCGATCTCGATTTAAACCTATCAATTGCTCCTGATATCCCTATTAACCTTATTGGTGATAACACTCGAGTACGTCAGATACTATATAACCTATGCAGTAATGCGATTAAGTTTACGAGTACAACTGAGTCGCATAAGGGGCAGGTTAATATATCTGTAGAGGTAGCTCACAACACTGCAGAGCACTTCACTTTACGTTTTTGTGTAACCGATAATGGTAAAGGCATGAGCCAAGCGCAATTAAGAGAAATATTTAATCCGTTTATTCAAGCGGAAAGCTCAATAACCAGAGAATACGGTGGAACCGGCCTTGGCTTGTCAATTTGTAAAAGTTTAACCGAGTTAATGTTAGGTACTATATCGGTTAATAGTAATATTGGTATAGGCAGTGAGTTCACTGTAGAACTGCCATTTAGTACCTCAGGAAAAATTAAGTTCGCACATAAAAATAGCTTAGATGGCAGGCATATTGTTGTAGTAAGCAATAATGTTGACCGTGAAAAAGTAATCTATCGTTATTTATCATTTATGGGCGCTAAAATAACCTATGTGCATAACGAGCAAGAAATTGAGTCTCTGCACGATGCTAAAGATATCATTTGGGTTGTTGATGGTATTGATAATATGGACAGCATAAATGCATTTTTAAGGCGTTTACTTTACTCTTTAGAGGATAATAATCAGCAGGTTGTCGTTTTAAGCAAGCTAGATGATGCAGCTATTAATCATAAAAATATTTTTTATATTAACGCAACGCCATTATGTAAGTCTAACTTTATGCTATCAATACTTGTAGCTGCAGGTTTACATCAGCCTAAGCACATTAAAAAAAACATAGCATACGATAACCATTTAACTACAGAGCAAGCTTTAGCCGCTAACAAGCTTATTTTGTTAGTTGAAGATAACATTTTGAATCAGCAAGTTATAACTGATCAACTGCACATCTTAGGTTACGGTGTTGAAGTAGCTAATAACGGTGAGGAAGGGATTAATATGTGGCGAAAAGGTAACTATTCGCTCATTTTAACCGATTTACATATGCCGATAATGTCGGGCTGCGATATGGTCGAAAAAATCCGCAATGAGGCCGAAATGCTAGGTTCGGTTATTTCACAGCCTTATATAATAGCCGTGACAGCCAACTCTTTAAAAGGTGAAAAAGAACGCTGTTTAGCTGTTGGTATTAACGACTTTATTACTAAGCCGGTTGAGCTTAACGTTTTAGAAAATACACTAATACGCTGGAATGAAAAAAGTAATCACAAGAGCATAGACATACCACATCAAAAGCCAGCAATGCCAATAGATATGGATTCAGTAGCTAAATACATTAATGGCGATGACGCGAAGAAAATACGTTTTTTTAAAATGTATTTAGAGCAAAGCCAAGAGCTAATAAAGTCGATTAACTTTGGTGTTATGCAAAGCAACGTTAATGAGATTCTTGAGGGGTGTCATCAATTAAAGTCTATATCTAAAACCATTGGGGCGCATCGCGTCGCTGAACTGGCCGTCGTGTTTGAAGAGCAATGTAAAACAGATGAACTAAACAGCGATAAGTTAATTGATTTAAGAGATCAATTAGAAATTGAATATTCTAAAGCTGCTCAATTTTTAAAAGAGCAAATTAAAAGTGCCGAGCAGCAAGAACAACCGAGTTAATTAATTTAGGTATAAAAAAAGGGCTATTTAGCCCTTTTTTTATACCACATAACAATTACTTTTCTGGTGGTTTGTAGCCTTCAATTTCTACTTCTTTGTTTTCAAACAAAAAACCAACCATTTGCTGCTCTAAAAAGCTACGATGCTCTGGGTCCATCATATTTAAATGCTTTTCGTTAATCAGCATTGTTTGCTTGTGCTGCCACTGCGCCCAAGCCTCTTTAGAGATATTGTTAAAGATTTTTTCGCCTATTTCGCCAGGATATAATTGAAATCCAAGCCCTTCAGCTTCTTTTTGTAACTTTTGACAAAATACTGTACGTGCCATAATTAATTCTCTTTAGCGATAGTTATAAACAAGTCTAACCTATTGGTGCAATTTGTTTAACCAACTTTTTAGTTGGTGCTGCTAAACCCACCTCAATTGACTGATCTAGTGGGTACCAAACTAATTGTCGGTCGTTAATTACATCTGGAACTTGTACTACATTTAGCACATGTGGATTAATAGTAAGTTCAAAGTGCGAAAATATATGGGTAAAGGGTTCAAGCGCCACTAAGTCAGCTGTTAGCCCTTGCTGCGCTATAAACACCTCTAGTTCGCTCAACTCATTAAACTCAAAAAAGCCAAACAACCCGCCCCATATTCCTGAGTTAGGCCGTTTTTCCATGAGCACTTTATCATCATGTTTAATAATTAACTGATGGCAGCTTTTTTTCGGCACTGCTTTTTTAGGTTTTGAGTGTGGGAATGTTTTTACCTGCTGCGTTTTAAATGCACCACAGCGGCTACTTAACGGACATGCAGGGCAGTCAAAACGACTACGCGAACATAAGCTCGAGCCTAAATCCATCATAGCTTGATTAAACTCGGTTACGTTATTTTTAGGCGTTAGCTGCTCGCTCAAATGCCAAAGTTGGCTTTCGACTTTTTTAACACCATACCAGCCTTCAACCATAAAAAAACGGGCTAATACTCGCTTAACATTACCATCGAGTATGGGGTGATGCTGCCCAAGTGAAAGTGATAACACTGCACCGGCTGTAGAGCGCCCTATTCCGGGTAAATCAATAACCTCTTCAAGCGTTGTAGGAAACTGCCCCTGATACTTGTCACGAACTATTTTAGCTGTTTTATGTAAGTTACGTGCCCTTGCGTAATACCCTAAACCAGTCCAGTGATGCAGCACCTGATCTTCATCGGCGTTAGCTAAAGCAATAATATCGGGAAAGCTTTGCATAAACCTTTCAAAATAAGGGATAACGGTCACTACTTGAGTTTGTTGTAACATCACTTCAGACACCCATACTTTATAGGGTGTTTTTGTTAACTGCCACGGCAGCGTTTTTCTACCATGAAGGTGATACCAATCAACCACTTGGTTAGAAAACCAATCAGACTGCTGTTTATTTAAATCCAAAATAGTTTACTTTTTACGTATGCTCAATGGCGGCTCAGTTTATTGCAGTTAGTGAAAAGATCAAGCTATAGCGCCTCTATACACCTAGTAAAATCAGCTAGAGCTTGTTATCCATGGCTTGGTCAGGGATAATACGCAACCATTTTTTAAACCAGTTATTTTTGTCAGGCCAATAATATGAGTGAATCAAGTAACACTAATCTTGAGCAAGCAAAGCAAGAAGGTAAGTATATCCGCACTATTCGTAGTTTTGTAAAGCGCGAAGGTCGTTTAACCAAAGGCCAAGCTGCCGCTATCGAAAAATGCTGGCCAATAATGGGCTTAGAGCATAAAAATGGCATGCTTGATTTAAGCGAAGTTTTTGGCAATAACAATGATGTAGTGCTAGAAATTGGTTTTGGTATGGGCAAATCACTGGTTGAAATGGCAAAAAATGCCCCGCATTTAAACTTTATTGGCATAGAAGTACACCGCCCAGGCGTTGGTGCTTGTTTAATGGATGCTGATGAAGCGGGTATTACTAATCTGCGTATTTTTGAACACGATGCGGTTGAAGTTTTAGCCGATTGTATAGCAGATGAAAGTTTAACAACCTTACAATTGTTTTTCCCTGATCCTTGGCATAAAAAGCGTCACCATAAACGCCGTATTGTACAAGGCGAGTTTGTTGAAAAATTACGTTCACAGTTAAAAATGGGCGGTGTTTTTCATATGGCTACCGACTGGGAAAATTATGCTGAGCATATGCTTGAAGTAATGCAAGCTGCGCCTGGCTTTAAAAACCAGTCAGCAACAAACGACTACGTACCACGCCCTGATTTACGCCCGTTAACCAAGTTTGAGCAACGCGGCCATCGTTTAGGTCATGGTGTGTGGGACTTAATGTTTGAACGCACTAAGTAATCTGTATTTCGGATAATAAATACCTTAACCAACATTAACCAACATTTAGGTTAAGTACATAACTCTGTAAATTATATAATCTGTAAGGTAAAGCCATTTATGAGCGTATTAACCAATCCAAGCCTACTGTTACTTCGCAATAGCGAAAAGTTAGTTGGGAAATCTATATTGGTGGTCAACTTTGTTCAAGATGGCTTTTTAGCCGAGCTTAAAAAGCGCAACCCTGAGAGTAAAATAACCGCCTTTAGCTACAATCATGCTAATGGCGAATTTGCCAAAAACACACCCGGCGTTGATGTATGTGTAAACCACTGTATTAGCGGTAACGACTTTGATTTAGTGATTCTTTACTATCCAAAATCAAAACCTGAAGTTCTTATGGCGCTTGATAATATACGCGCAGTAATTACAGCAGATGCTGAGTTACTGGTGGTTGGCGAAAATAAGAGTGGTGTTAAATCAATAGAAAAACAGCTTACTGATAAAGCTAATTTTAGTAATAAAATAGACTCAGCAAAGCACTGTGTTTTATATTCATTTGCAGAGCTTAAACAACTTAGTCAGTTTAATATTAGCGATTATCATAAGCCATTTACGGTCAGTGTGGCCGATAGCGAATTTACCGCTATCAGTATTCCTGGGGTATTTAATCACGGTAATTTAGATGTTGGCACTAAAATATTGCTTGAAAACGCTCCGTTTATTAAGCAAGGTACTGTGCTCGATTTTGGTTGTGGCGCTGGCTTAATTGCAACTTATTTAGGGCTGCAAAATCCGACATTGAGCTTTGTTTGTAGTGATGTGAGCGCTTTGGCAATCTATGCAACAACGCAAACCCTTAAGCTTAATAACATTAAAGGCGAAGCCCTCTTAAGTGATGGACTTACTAACATTACAGGTAAGTTCGATCTTATTATTAGTAACCCACCTTTTCATACCGGTATTGCAACCGACTACACAGTGGCTGAAACCTTTTTAGCCAATGCTAAACAGCACCTAACTAAAGCAGGTAAGTTGAATATTGTTGCTAATAGCTTTTTAAAATACCCGCCAATTTTAGAAGCACAATTTGATAACTATCACACCGTGTTTAAAAATAATAAGTTTGCCGTTTACAGCAGTTAATAATGCTCATGTTTGAGCACCTCACGTGCTCAAACTTATTTATAAAATTAATTACCCTCCTGAATTTTTACCGCTTAGCAATAATAGTCAAAATATTGAGGGGAATAGTAAAATCAAGTATTTGACCTTTTTATAACAAATAAATAAGGGTAGGGTACGAGAACTATTTCAAGCCGTCTATCTGCTGGCAAACCTGTTAAGTAATATCCAAGTAAACTCTGAGCGTAAAACAGCTTTTATAGTTAAAGTAAAAACGACACTCACCAACAACACCACAGCTTCAATAACGTACTGATTAATTATAAGCATGCTCTTGAATTTTAACTTTATGACCTCATTAATAGAGCATTCGTTATTCAACTATATTATTTAGTGAATTAACTGCTTAAAGTTAAATATTTTCTGAACTTTAATGCTTTTAAGATATCACATACATTGATGAAAGGTTGGAAAGTGATATAATTTCGTTTTGAATTAGTCTGATTATTTTAAGTATCTTTACCTGATTGATGGATGTATCAATTACTAAAGGGAAATGGCTTTGACTTTAATAATTCAAAATATGCATCCAATTTTAAAGATCAATTAAACAGTAGCTTTACTCTATACCTTTTAAGTAGGCTGTGCGGATCCTGCTGTTTTTCTCTAATTGTTTTTACTTGTTAACAATTAGATATAATCCTATACTCTTTTAGTAATCGGTTTATAAAACTATACCGGTTTTTTTATAAATAAAACACACCAAAAGGTTAATTAAAAATGCAAACGCCAGTCATTCTGATAGTAGAGGATGAAGACGTAACTAGACTAAACCTCGTTAGTTTATTTGAAGCTGAAGGTTACAAAGTTATTGAAGCCATTGATGGCGATGACATGCATGATAAGCTTACAAATAATGACGACGTCAATCTTGTAGTTATGGATATCAATCTACCGGGTAAAAACGGGCTAATTTTAGCACGTGAGTTACGCCAAAAACGCAAAGTCGGTCTTATTTTCTTAACAGGCCGTGACAATGATGTAGATCGTATTTTAGGCCTAGAAATTGGTGCTGATGACTATATTACTAAACCGTTTAATCCTCGCGAATTAACTATTCGTGCGCGTAATTTAATTACTCGTACTGCCCTAGGTGGTGAAGAGTCTGCACTTGAAACAAATGGTGTAATTACGTTTAACGGTTGGGAACTTGACGAAAACAGTCGCTGTCTTACTTCTCCAGGTGGAGACGCAAAACGTCTACCTAAAGGCGAATACAGAGCACTGCGTTTAATGCTTGACTCTCCAGGTCGTATTTTTAGCCGTGAGCAATTAATTAAACACATGACTGGCCGTGAGCTACGTGCAAACGATAGAACAGTTGATGTTACAATTCGTCGTATTCGTAAGCACTTTGAAAGCGACAACTCAACAACTGAGTTGATCAGCACCATTCATGGTGAAGGTTATCGCTTCATTGGTAAAATCGACAGCTAATTAGTTACTCTAATTGCTGTAAGAATAAATGAAGGGCATGTTGTCCTTCATTTATTTTGTCTGCTAAAACATCTAACCACTGCTTTAATACCTCGTCAGATTCATTCAGCGCACCATACTCCATTACTTTTGCATGTAATTGCACATCATTTAAGCCTACAGATCCCGCAGCACCTTTAAGCTTATGTGCAACTGATTTATATTCTTCTCTGTCGCCTGAGTTTAACGAGGTAAGTAACTCTTGCTGATACTGGGGATTGAGTTTTTCAAATAACTGACTACTGCGTTTAAACACCACCAAACCCATTGAGTTTACAAAGTCTTCTATAGTTTCAACATCAAGTAAATGTGCATTAATGTCAGCAAGCGCTGCTGCACTTACTTTTAATTGTGGCTCATTACTTCTTGTTTGTTTTATACCAAATAAATCAGCTAATATTTTATCTAGTTTTACCGTATTGATAGGCTTAGCGAGCGCTCCTTGGATTAAAATCCCCTCTAGCTCTTGCTCTGCACTGCGCACATTTGCGGTAAGCGCTACAATAGGTAATTTATCAAAATGGCTATCGGCTCTTATTTGCCTTGCTACTTCATCACCGTTTATATCGGGTAACTGCATATCAAGTAAGATCAAATCTAAATCGTCTTCAGTTTCTACAAAAGACAATGCATCTTCGCCGGTCTCAGCCCAAATAACTTCATGACCACGCTGTTCAAGTAAGTTAGTCGCAATTTCGGCATTTAACGGCACATCTTCTACTAACAGTATATTTAAGCTGCGTCCTACATAACTATTCTCAGTGGGTGCGCTACATAAAATTAACGGTATTTCTACTATAAAGCAGCTCCCCTCGCCTTCGGTACTATTAACCGAAATAATCCCCTGCATTGCATCAACTAAGGCTTTGGTTACTGCTAAGCCAATGCCAGAACCAATAGCATTGGTGCCTTTAAGATCTGGCGCTTTATAATACATATCAAAAATACGAGAGAGCTGTTCGGCTGGTATGCCTTCTCCGGTGTCTGATATTTTCATGGTAAGCCAAGGGCCATCATCTCGATTTTCACGAATACAGGTAAGGGTTACACTGCCCTTATGAGTAAATTTAACCGCATTATTTATTAAGTTCCAAACAACTTGGCGAAGTCGGGTTGGATCTAGTTGCGCATAAATATCTAGCATGCCTAAGCGTTTAATATCAAAAGAAAGATCTTTTTGTTCAGCAATTAGGCCTGCAAAGTTAACCACATCGTTAATAAAGTCAGATACGTTTATAGCATTAGTTGCAATATCTAACTGCTCTCTGTCTATTTTGTCTAAATCTATAATGTCGTTAAATATATTACCTAGTGTTTCGGCACTCGAAAACACCGTATTACACCAACTACGCTGCTGTTTATTAAGCTCTGTATCAAGCAACATACGTGTTAAACCAACAATGCCATTAAGTGGTGTACGCAACTCATGGCTCAAAGTGGCAATAAACTTACCTTTATCTTTGTAGGCTGTTTCAAGTGCTTCTGCAGCCTCTTTACGACTCGTAATATCACGGCCAAATGCAAGTAAACCTATGTACTCACCTTTATCGTTAATAAATGGCAATTTACGTAATTCAAACCAACGCGTTTCGCCGCCCACATCGTATTGAACATCTATAGTTAATGCTTGATGAGTTTGCTCTACCTGTTTATCGGTTTTTAAAACTTCAGATAAAAATTGATTAGGAAATATTTGTTCAGCACTCTTACCGATAAATTCGTCACTGGTTTTACCCATTACTTCTTCAAACATTTTATTACAGCCAGCAAACACACCGTTGTTGTCGCGGTAATAAAATAAATCGGGGGAGGAGTCTACTATTGAGCGCTGTAGCATACTTTGCTGGGCAAGCTCTTGTTGTGTTTTTTTACGCTCAGCAATTTCTTTTCTTAGCTCTTCTATTGCCCGGTGCTTGGCATGGAACGCCATTTTACGCTCATCAATTTCTACATTTAAGCGATTTATATTATCTTTTAATGTTTGATTGAGTAGCTTTTCTTGTTTTGTCGCACTGTCTAAATATGCATAGGAGGCATCTAGTTGCCTGATTGAATTTATTAGCACGCTTATAACCAGAGGCGATACCACAGAGGTAAAAAATACCACTGCCAATATATCAACAAGATTAACTTCTCCAACGGCAACATAATAAAACATACTTGATAAAACAAGCGAAACTGCCAATAACAAAGCATAGCAAATGGCTGCAGTTTTAAACTCACCAAACCGAGTTATTAAACTAGAAAGAACTCGAGCCCAAGGGCTCAAAGAAGAATCGGTCATATATCAGTGTTTCTCTTAGCTTAATTACAAAAAGGTTTAAATTGCATGTTATGGTTAATTTTAGCATTTTCTATCAGCTATTTTCATGTTGTGCGATAAAAACTCTAATATTTATTGTTTGAATCATTAGCTGGCTACAACTCATCATTCCAGCAATAAATTATTTAGTGTAAAATGCGGCGCTTTATTATTGCTAATAACGAGTAACACACCATGCAAACTAATATGCCCGATATAGCTAACACGGCTCCCGCCTTACAAACTGGTACATTAGACTGGGTGGGAATGGGTGAAATTGAACTGCCATTTATTTTTGAGTCGCATGGCATAACGCCAGTTACTGTTAATGCTAAAGCCCGTGCTTTTGTAAACTTACACAAAGAAGATGCAAAAGGCATTCATATGTCGCGCTTATTTTTAGCGCTCGACACGCTCTCTACTGAGCAGCAAGTTAATCCTCAAACATTGGCTCAAGCGCTCGATTTTTTTATTAGTAGCCACGAAGGCTTAAGTGATAAAGCACTTATAGAATTTAAGTTTGAATTACCACTGCGCCGTAAATCGTTATTAAGCGGCAAGGCTGGCTGGAAAAGCTACCCCGTTATATTAACCAGCACAATTGAACAAGGTGTTATTAATTACGAGCTAAGTGTTGATGTAACCTATTCATCAACTTGCCCATGTTCAGCGGCACTTGCGCGTCAGCTGATACAAAATGCATTTGCCGAAAAATTCAGTCAAGAAACCCTCTGTCAAAAAGAAGCACTAGAATGGCTAGGTACTACGCAAGGTATTGTAGCCACCCCACACTCGCAGCGCTCAATTGCTAATGTAAAAGTAAAGCTCGACAGTAATATTACTCAATTTGACGTAGTTAATTTAATTAACACGATTGAAGATGAATTAAAAACGCCAGTACAAGCGGCAGTGAAACGTGAAGATGAACAAGAGTTTGCCCGCCTAAATGGTCAAAATTTAATGTTTTGTGAAGATGCTGCTCGTAAAATTAAAGCGCTACTAGAAACACAGCAATACAGTGATTACTGGTTACAAATAAATCATTACGAATCGCTGCATGCGCACGACGCACTCGCTATTGCAGTTAAAGGCGTTGCTGGCGGTTATAGAGCTTAAGTTCTTATTTTGCAGTGTTCAATATCCATACGGGAACATACTACTTAACTAACTAATTTAGGCACGTTAATTGCTTTACTTAAGCAGTGTCAATTTGTTGTTATGGAGTTACCGTATGGAATTCGCTTTATTATCAATTTTAGTATTAGTTGTTGGGGCCTCTGTTGTTGCGTCAAAGTTTAACGATGATGGCGGAAACCCTTATCCTTTTACCCGCAAGCAAAATGTATTTACTCAAGTAGAAAGTGCTTTTTTAAATTTATTAGAACGCGCAGTGGGCGATCAGTATAAAATTGTTAGTCGTGTAAAACTAATCGACGTGATTGATTGCAAACAAGGTTTATCGGCAAAGTCTAAGCGTGCAGCAATGGCTAAAGCTAAAAATAAACAGCTTGATTTTGTGCTAGTCGATAAAGAAAAAATGACCATAGTGGCAGCCGTAGACTTAGTAAACAATGCCAATAAAGATGGCCATAAAGCACAACGCGACTGGTTTGTTAATGGCGCATTAGAGGCCGCTGGCATCCCGCATATTCGTATGAAAGTAAAATCAGGCTATCGCCCAAGTGAAGTACGCGACGCTATTATGTTTAAACTCGGCAAACCTGCGGCTACGCAAACAGCTCGCCCTATTCGTACCCGAGTTCAAAAACCAGCGGTGCTATCACCCTCTCAAGCTAAAGCGCACTCTACAGCACTAGCCGAAATTTAACGTAAATAACATAATAAAAAGCGAGCAAAGTAAAACTGCTCGCTTTTTTGTTTTTTAGCGCTAACTTCACGTATAATCAGCGCATTCAAACTCAGGAACTTAACACTATGAATGTTGGTATTATTGGCGCAATGGAGCCAGAAGTTAAAATTTTGCGCGAAGCAATGCAAAATCCACAAACTTTAACTAAAGCTGGTTTTACTTTTTATACCGGTGAATTAGCAGGTAACACAGTAACATTGGTTCAATCTGGTATTGGTAAAGTAGCATCAACTATTGCAACTACATTACTTATTGACAACTTCGCCCCTGATTGCGTAATTAACACCGGCTCTGCCGGCGGCTTTGATCCGTCATTAAATGTGGGCGATGTAGTTATTTCGTCAGAAGTTCGTCATCATGATGTTGATGTAACTGCCTTTGGTTACGAAATAGGTCAAGTACCACAAATGCCAGCAGGTTTTGCAGCACACCCTAAATTAGTGGCTGCCGCAGAGCAAACTATTGCGCAAATTAGTGACGTAAAAACCTTAGTTGGTTTAATTTGTACCGGCGACATATTTATGTGTGACCCAATACGTATTGAAAAAGCCCGTAGCGACTTTCCTACAATGCTTGCAGTAGAAATGGAAGGGGCATCAATTGCGCAAACCTGTCATACACTTAATACACCGTTTGTGGTTATTCGCTCGATGTCAGATATTGCCGGCAAAGAGTCGCCGCAGTCGTTTGAAGAATACCTAGAAACAGCATCAATCAATTCATCTAAAATGGTAGTGGCGTTACTTGAAAAGCTAACGGCAGTTTCACTGTAAATGCTCAGCAATATGGTTCAAAATCACTTGGACTTTATTGTATTTATAATGGCGCTCCTTGCTGAGCGCTTTTTACCACTTGTTAGTTGGTATCATCCTAACACCGCTTTAACGGCTATTTTTAGCGCTATTGGTAAGCGTATTTATAAAGCAGCAGAACCCAATAGCTATCAATATTTAGCCGCAGCCCTTGCCAGTACACTTATTTTAAGTGTGGTACTTATTATTATTGTATTACTACTGGAATTTGCATTTTACCCTGAATTACTCGCCGGGCTTATTTTATATTTATGCCTTGAGAGTAAAGCTATTGATAAAAAAGCACTACGTATTGCTAAGCTTACCAAACAAAATCAAAAATCTGCCGCCCGTGAGCTATTAAAGCCATTAGTAGCCCGAGATGTTACTAAACTCTCTGGTGCAGGCATAATTAAAGCCTTAATAGAGAGCCTAATATTACGTACTGCAAGATATTACTTTGTGGTGATATTTGTTTTTTTAGTACTTGGCCCTATTGCAGCGCTTGCCTATCGATTACTTACTTTAATTGAGCAGGCATGGCGCAGTAACATTAAACCCAACAGCCCTTTTTTAAAGCCGCTTAAAATTACCTTGTTTATTATTGAATTTATTCCTATGCGCTTATTGGCACTGACTATTGCAGCCAGTAAAGCGAGCAAGCTAAGCATGCATTATATAAAGCATTATGGCAGGCACTTTTATCAAACTAATACCGGGTGGCTTTTAAGCACTTGCTCTGCATCATTAGGCGTACAACTAGGCGGGCCTGCAGTGTATTTTGGCGAACGTTTTAACAAAATGCGTATTGGTACCGAACGCCTCCCTATTGCTGAGGACGTGCCGATTACTATTAATAGACTAAATCAAGCGCGGGTATTTTGGTTACTGGTCGTTGTTTGCATAGAAATACTTAAAAACATTTAGCTAAGGGCGAGTTACACACCTATTATTAAAAATACAAAAAATATAAGCACAAAAAAACCAGCCGTGGCTGGTTTTTAGCGTTTTACCGTTTAGCTTTACGCTACAGTAATATTTGCAAACTTACGCTTACCTACTTGGTAAATAGCCGTACTGCCTTTTGCTATTTCAAGTTTAGTGTCTGTAATTTTATCTTCGCCGTTGAGCTTAACTGCACCTTGCTTAATCATGCGCATTGCTTCTGATGTACTAGCAACTAAGTTAGCTTCTTTAAGCAAGTTAGCAATTAAAATGCTGTCTTGCTCAATGGTTACTGTTAGTTCAGGTATTTCATCCGGCAGAGCTTTTTTCTGAAAGCGCTGAATAAAGTCATCATGAGCTGCTTGTGCATCGGCTTCACTATGAAAGCGCGCAATAAGCTCTTTTGCTAACTCAATTTTAATATCACGAGGATTTGTACCTTGCTCTACACGCTCTTTTTGCGCGTTAATACCAGCAATCGACAGCCCGCTTAATAAGTCGTAGTAACGCCACATTAGCACATCACTAATCGACATTATTTTACCAAACATATCGTTAGGCGCATCGGTAATACCTATATAGTTACCCAACGATTTAGACATTTTTTGCACCCCATCGGTGCCCTCTAATAACGGCGTCATTATTACTGTTTGTGGTTTTTGGCCTTCGTCTTTTTGTAGCTCACGACCCATTAGCAGGTTAAAGCGCTGATCAGTACCACCGAGCTCTACATCAGCCTCAAGTGCAACCGAATCCCAACCTTGCACTAACGGATATAAAAACTCATGAATAGCAATAGACTGGCCACTAGCGTAACGCTTTTTAAAATCATCACGCTCTAACATACGCGCAACGGTTTGGCGTGCTGCAAGTTTGATCATTCCAGCTGCGCCTAAATTTTCCATCCAGGTAGAATTAAATGCGACCGTGGTTTTTGCAGGATCAAGAATTTTAAATACTTGCTCTTTATAAGTCTCAGCATTAGCAAGCACGTCTTCGCGAGTAAGCGGCTTACGCGTTACGTTTTTACCTGTTGGGTCGCCAATCATACCGGTAAAGTCACCAATTAAAAATACAACCTCATGACCTAAGTCCTGAAAGGTTTTCATTTTATTAATAAGTACCGTGTGACCTAAGTGTAAATCAGGCGCGGTTGGATCAAAGCCCGCTTTAATTTTTAGTTTTTTTCCAGATTTTAATTTTTCAACTAACTCATCTTCAATTAATATCTCTTCTGTACCGCGTTTTATCTCTGCAAGAGCGGTTTGTAAATCCACTGTGTGTTACTCCAAAAAATTCTGTTAACGAAGGGGTTAATTATTAATATGCTCGCGGCTTATTACTAGATAAGTAGCACTTTTAGAGTCAATAAACCTATGTAACTAAGATAGCAAATTATTACCTAATTAAAACAACTTTTTAAACGATAGCGTCACTAAATAAGGCAAAGCGGCATAAGTTGCATAAACGAGTAAAGATAACTGTTTGCAACACTTTAAAAACAGCACAAACAGCTGCAGCTTTGGTTTTTAAATTACTAACGTGATGATGCATCATTGTTTTATTATTTTGCTCAAAAATACCGCGGTTTAGCCCTAGTTCTAGATTAATAAAACACCTAGATCATAAGCTGCTTTAATACTAAGATGCCTATAAGCCCTGTGATTTTAGCTTAATTTAGCATTAGTTTAAATCTACAAAATACTAGTATTCGTACATTATTCGTTATATCCTGCAAGATAATCTATTAATTTTCTTGACAGCAGAAAAAGGCACGTTATGGTTCACGTGGTTCACACGCTCCCCAAAAAACACAAATTGCTTATTTTAGGCTTAGTTTCTGCTATTGCTGGCTTAGCTTTTCTCCCTTCTGAAAAAGCCACTGCATCCAAAGACAATAGTGAAAACACGCTAGAAATTGGCAAGCGCTATGAGTTACAAGTTAAAGTTGATGACAACGAAAAATTAACTGCGTTAAACTCAGAGCAAGCAGCAGACAAGCTGCCAGAATACGACTTTGTTGATCACCAAGTAAAAAATGGAGATAACTTAGCTATTATTTTTAAACGTGCTGGCTTTTCAGCTCAAACGTTACATAAATTAATTAACACTAACGCAGAAACTCGCAAACTTACTAAAATTCACCCGGGTGAAACACTGAGTTTTGCCACTGCAAAAGATGGCGATTTAGCACAGCTGCGTTACGTTATTTCAAAAACAGACACTTTATTTGTTACCTTAAACGATGAAGGGCAATACGACACTTCAATCGATAGTAAAGAAATAGAAACACTAACTAAAACAGTAGGCGGCGAAATTTCTAGTAGCTTTTGGACTTCAGCAATAGCTGCAGGTTTAAGCGAGCGCCAAATAATGAACTTTGCCGATATATTTGGTTGGGATGTAGATTTTGCTAACGATATTCGCAAAGGCGATGGGTTTGGTTTAATTTATGAATCTCACTATGTAGATGGTGAGTTTATTGGTACTGGTAAAATTATTGCTGCGGAATTTGTTAACCAAGGCCAGCGCTATGCTGCAATTCGCCACACTGACGGTAGTTTTTATACTCCTGAAGGGCGCAGCATGAAAAAAGCATTTTTACGTGCACCAGTTAGTTTTAAATATATAAGCTCAAGCTTTAACCCGCGACGTTTGCACCCAGTAACGGGGCAAGTTAGAGCGCATCGCGGTATAGACTTTGCGGCGCGCACTGGCACGCCGGTAGTTGCCTCAGGTAATGGTAAAGTTATTAAATCGGGTTACAGTAAATATAATGGTAACTATGTATTTATTAGCCATGGCACACAGTACGTAACTAAGTACTTGCACCTTAATAAACGCCTAGTAAAAACAGGGCAAAAAATTAAGCAAGGTGAGCAACTCGGTACTGTTGGCTCTACTGGTCGTGTGACCGGTGCCCACTTACACTATGAATTTTTAGTTAATGGTGTTCATCGTAATCCTAAAACCGTTAAATTGCCTAAGTCAGAGCCGCTGCCACGTGCAGAGCTTGCCAAGTTTAAGCCTATTGCTGATAACTTTATTGCCCAGTTAGAGCGCAACCGCGAACTACAGTTAGCACTTAAGTAACATTAAATCATTATTAAAAAAGCCTTTGCTAGGTAACTTGCAAAGGCTTTTTTGTACCTATAATTTTTTTGCCTATGAATAATAGACTGACACACTAATTCATTAATACATAAATTAGCTGTACCACTAACGATACCATTACCAGTGGCCATATATACTTACTGTATTTTTTAGCGCCATCTAAGCCTATTTTACTTTGATACTTTTCTAATAACGGAATTAATATTAACAATGCGACAAACAAGCTAATTAAAATAACGAATATATTCATAGTAATACCTTAAGTGGGGGTCTAAATTAGGGTAACTCGTGCCCTTTGGCGCTGACATATAATGCATACCAATGCTCTCGGGTTAATTCTATATTTACAGCGCTGCACGATGCAGCCAGTCGCTTAGCATTAGTTGTGCCTATTACCGGTTGAATTAATGCCGGATGGCGCAGTAACCAAGCCAATACAATAGCCTCGGCAGACGTGCTATAAAGTGCTGCTAACTTATTAACTAATATAGCGGTATTAATATCTGCAGGTGATGCATTTTGCAGCTGTTTTCCTGAATATAATCCTTGGCATAAGCTACCCCAGCTTTGAATTTGTATTTCCTGCTCGGTGCAATATTCTATAAAGCCGGGAGTAAAGTTAATGTCTTTGCCATCGCGGTTACCGACATATACCCCCTCATCAACCCAGGCTGATTGCTTTAAGCTTGCTTCAATTTGGTTGGCAACTATGGGCATATCAAGGGCTGTTTGTAAAAACTGTATTTGTTGCTGCGACATATTAGACACCGCAAAATGACGTACTTTGCCACTTTCTTTTAAGCGACTAAATACCTGAGCTACTTCTTCAACTTGTATCAAAGGGTCGGGTCTGTGCAGCATAAGTACATCTAAATAATCAGTATTTAACCGCTTAAGAGAGCCCTCTACTGATTGCTCAATCCATTGCTTTGATAAGTCGTAGCGCTTTGGCCCTTGCTCATCGGCAAAACGAATTCCGCACTTTGACTGGATATAAATTTGCTCTCTCAGCTCTGGGCGCTGCTTAAGGACTTGGCCAAACACCTGCTCAGCTTTACCAAATGTATAAATATCGGCGTGATCAAAAAAATTAATGCCACCGGCTATTGCTGTATCTATACAAACATGTGCCTGCTGGGTATGAGTATTAGTTAAGGGGTCTTTATTCCAGCCTCCCCCAAGTCCCATACAACCAAATATGAGCTTGCTAACATTAGGTAAATATTTTGCCAAAGGAGTGTCATGCATGCCGGCTATCCTTAATTAATTACAAGTAGCTTACTGTAACAAAAACAGTCAATAAATTAAGCATAAAAAAAAGCGCAGTAAACTGCGCTAATCGGTTGGATTTTAAAATTGATGTTAGCCAACAAGTGCTAATAAAATACCTGCTGCAACTGCACTGCCTAGTACTCCGGCAACATTTGGCCCCATTGCATGCATAAGTAAAAAGTTATGTGGATTGCTCTCAAGGCCTACTTTATTTACTACGCGCGCCGCCATGGGTACAGCCGATACTCCCGCAGCACCAATTAATGGATTAATCGGCGTTTTAGATATTTTATTTAACCCTTTAGCCATAAATACGCCCGAGGCTGTACCTATAGCAAAAGCCAGTGCGCCAAGCACTAAAATACCAATCGTCTCAACAGTTAAAAACTTATCTGCAGCAAGCTTTGAGCCTACAGCTAAACCTAAAAATATAGTTGTAACATTGATGATTTCGTTTTGAGCACTGTTACTTAATCTATCAACAACACCCGACTCTCGCATTAAGTTACCTAAACAAAACATACCAACCAGAGGTATCGCCGCAGGTAAAAACATTGCTGTTAAGCTAAGTACCATTAACGGAAAAATAATTTTCTCTTTTTTAGATACTTTACGCAGCTCTGGCATTTTTATTTGGCGCTCTTCAACCGTGGTTAATGCGCGCATAATTGGCGGCTGAATAATTGGCACTAATGCCATATACGAATAAGCAGCTACCGCAATCGCACCTAACAAGTCGGGTGCCAGTTTAGAGGCTAAAAATATAGCGGTTGGGCCATCAGCTCCACCAATTATCGCAATAGCCGACGCATCTTGCAGGCTAAATTCAAAACCAGGTACATAGTTAAGTAAAATAGCGCCAAACAAAGTCGCAAAAATACCAAACTGTGCAGCTGCACCTAATAGCAACATACGAGGGTTAGCAATTAGCGCACTAAAATCAGTTAACGCGCCTACTCCCATAAATATTAATAGTGGAAAAATACCGGTATCAATACCTACATAATACACATAATGCAGTAAGCCGCCGGGGTCGGATAAACCTGCCACCGGAATATTAGTTAATATTGCACCAAAGCCGATAGGTAATAATAATAGGGGCTCAAATTTTTTGGCTATTGCCAAAAACAATAATAAACAGCCTACCGCAATCATAATCAACGCTGGAAATGTAAAGTTAGCAATGCCTGTGGCATGCCAGAGGTTTAAAATACCATCCATCCTCTATTTACTCCTAAGCTAATGCAATCATAGCGTCGCCGGTAGTTACAGCATCGCCTTCACCAACTAACACTTCAGCAATTGTTCCGGTGTGCGTAGCGCGTATTTCAGTTTCCATTTTCATGGCTTCCATAATAATCACTACATCACCTTCATTCACAACTTGCCCTGCTTTTACCTTTATCTTAAAAATATTACCGGCTAAAGGGGCGTTAAGTGTTTCGCCTGATGCAACCGAAGCAGACTGAGGAATATGTTCTGAGTCTTTTAATGTAACTTCTTTAAGCTCGCCGCCTTGAGCTACAACAACGTCGTAAACCTTACCGTCTACTTTTACGCTGTATTGCTCAGCTTTAACGCTGTTGTTATTTGAAGCTGATTTAGAGGGAGCTTTATTACTTTTATCTTCAACACAAGGAACTGGCTCAAATGCATCTGGGTTGTTACGGTTTTTAATAAACTTCAAACCAACCTGTGGGAATAATGCATACGTTAGTACGTCATCAATTTGCTCATCAGCAAGAGTTAAACCTTGCTCTTGTACTTCTTTTAATAATTCAGCCTCAAGCGTTGCAAGCTCAGGTGCAATATTATCTGCAGGACGACAAGTAATTACCTCTGCTCCATCAAGCACACGCTCTTGTAGCTCTTTATTCATAGGTGCTGGTGTTAGGCCATATTCACCTTTTAATACGCCAGCTGTTTCTTTAGTAATTGTTTTATAGCGCTCACCCGTTAGTACATTAAGTACCGCTTGAGTGCCTACAATTTGCGACGTTGGTGTAACAAGCGGTAAAAAGCCTAAATCTTCTCGTACACGTGGGATCTCAAGTAAAACTTCATTAAGCTTATCTGCTGCGCCTTGCTCTTTAAGCTGGTTTTCCATGTTAGTTAACATGCCACCAGGTACTTGCGCGAGTAAAATACGGCCATCAACCCCTTTTAAGCTACCTTCAAATGCCGCGTATTTTTTACGTACATCTCTAAAGTAAGCAGCAATTTCTTCAAGGTGATTTAAATCAAGCTCAGTATCACGCTCAGTCCCTTCAACTATCGATACAATAGTTTCAGTTGCGGTGTGTCCGTAAGTCATACTCATAGATGAAATTGCGGTATCAAGCATATCAATGCCTGCATCAATCGCTTTTTGATAAGTCGCAGTACTTAAACCTGTTGTGGCGTGGCACTGCATTGCAATTGGAATAGATACAGTTTCTTTTAGTGCTTTAATTAGTTTTTCAGCATCGTACGGCTTTAATAAACCCGCCATATCTTTAATACAAATTGAATGACAGCCTAAATCTTCCAACTGCTTAGCTAGCGTTAACCACATATCAAGCGTATGAACAGGGCTTACTGTATAAGAAATAGTCCCTTGGGCATGTGCGCCTACTTTTATAGCCGCTTTAATTGCCGTTTCAAGATTACGTACATCGTTCATTGCATCAAATATACGAAATACATCAACGCCATTTTTATGGGCACGCTCTACAAATTTTTCTACTACATCGTCAGCATAATGGCGGTAACCTAATAAATTTTGACCGCGTAATAGCATTTGCTGTTTAGTATTTGGCATCGCTTTTTTTAGTGCGCGAATACGCTCCCAAGGATCTTCACCTAAATAACGAATACACGAATCAAACGTAGCTCCACCCCACGACTCAATAGACCAATAACCTGCATCATCAAGCTTTTTTGCAATCGGTAGCATATCGTCAAGGCGCATACGAGTTGCTAACAATGATTGATGCGCATCACGTAGTACCAGTTCTGTTAATTTTAATTTAGCCATTTAAGTGCTCCTTTAATTATTGTTTGTTTTGTACTGAGCAATGGCAGCACTAATTGCGGCGATGTGCTCATTAGGCACACCTTGTGATTTAAAAGACGGTGTTCTGGCAGGCATTGCAAGCTCAGGCTCTGCAAAGCGAGATACCAGCTTAGACATAACCGTAACGCAGGTAATTAATAATGACAGAAACACAAACACCCCCACCATACCGGTTAGCATTAAGTTGCTTGCTGTTGTAAGTAAAGCAGCGATATCCATTTTCCTCTCCTATAAAACTTATACCGAAATCAAAATAAAAAATCATTTTACGTAAATAATTATTCACCGAATAATAACAAAAAACAGTGTTTTGTCTATAGCCTGTAAATTGGTAAAACCAATTTAAACAAAACTAACATGCTATTAATTAACTTAACACTACAAAAAGGACTAGATACGCGCTATTACATAGATAATAAAAATAGTGAATATAAATAAAAGTTATATAGGCGACCTAAAAACCGTTAATAATGCACTTAAAGTAAAGCGTTAACAGTTCTATTAGCATAAAGTAATTTCACCACTGGCAATTGGTCTTACCAAATATATTTGTTAATTATTCAACCATTTAAATAGCCGCTGTTATTAAGCCCGCTATGCTCGTAAGTCTCGAACTGCAATTTAATAGCTCTTAAACTCAATTCTAAAAATCAATATGCGCTAACTTCTCTTATAAAAAACTAACATCCATAATCACTTGTATCAGTATGAATAAATTACATAGCAAAGCGTAAAACTTACCATTGAGTGCACGCTGAAATAACACAAACAAAAGCAAGCCATTGATTTAAAAGCAAAAAAACAATGGCACGTAACTCGCATCATATCCATTGAGCAAATTTGATAAACCAAGGAGAATACAATGTTACGCTGGACAATCACTTTTTTAGTAATTGCTTTAATTGCTGCAGTGTTAGGTTTTGGTGGTATAGCAGGCGCCGCAGCGGGTATTGCAAAAATTATATTTTTTATATTTTTAATACTTTTAGTTATATCTTTAGTATCGGGTGCCCTACGTGGCAAAAAGCCCTAGGTAACAAACTAAAGTTTTAAACTAATTAAAAATCATTTAAATCAAAATTTACAAGGAATTACATTATGAATTCGACAACTTTAAGAGCAGCACTAATTGGCCTATTCGCAAGTTTATTTATTATGGGCTGTGAAGATAACCACGCAGAAGATGCTGGTGAACGTATTGACGAAGCAGTAACTGACGTGCAAAACAAAGTTGAAGATGCATGTGAAGAAGTAAAAGAAGGTGTAAATGCAGAAGAAACTAACTGTTAATTCTTCTAATTTATTAAAAAAACGGCTCTAAAATGAGCCGTTTTTTTATGTGTGTAATAAAATAATATCTAAATTAAAGGTTGGATCTGATAAATAATAAACGCCAATATCTTTATCTATTATGCAGTTATTTATTATATAACTGCGCATTTACTGGTTAGCTTGTTAAAATGCATATAACTATGTTTTAAGAACTTCTATATGACACTTACAACAACCTACACGCTTGATAAGCCTTATTTTTATGAGTGCTTTGACGAATCAGTTGCGCATAGCAAGCGCGCGCAACCAAAATACTTTTTATTGGCGCTATTAGTAGCACTCGGTTTATTTGGAATTTATGGTTTAGACGATCATTACCTAGGATCTTTTCTGATCATGGTTGCGGTACTCGAATGTATTGCCTTTTATTATCGCCGTCCTTGGTGGGTTACTAGACAAATGCTAAGCAAAGCCTCGGGGTCTGAGGTCACCCTTACCTTTGACGAAGAAGGGATTAAATCGAGTAACTTTTATAAAAACACCCAACTTCTGTGGTCAGATATTAACGAAGTTATAACCACAGAGCGCGGCATACTATTAAAAAACAAAAAAGGTATGCAGTATATATCCAAGCACATATTAACTGCCGAAACACTTAATTTTATACACAAAAAAGCCACTCAGTGAGTGGCTTTTGGCAATAACTCAGTATGTAACTAAGTTATATACATTGCTGATTAAGCATTGCCAGGTTCAGGGTTAGACTTTTCAGCTTGAATACGCATGTAAATCTCTTCACGATGCACTGAAACGTCTTTTGGTGCGTTAACACCGATTCGAACTTGATTCCCTTTAACACCTAGAACAGTAACGGTTACTTCGTCACCGATCATTAGGGTTTCACCTACTCTACGAGTTAGTATTAGCATTCTTTTGCTCCCTTGTTCCAATAAAATTATAAGATTCCGCTAAAACATTTTAATGAAAATTAGACTAAAAAGTAAGTAAAACCTATCAATCTATTCATTTTCTGTTAAAAATATCTTATGTAATGCACGAACAGCCAACTCTAGGTATTTTTCATCTATTAAAACCGATATTTTAATTTCTGATGTAGACACTAAAATAACATTAATATTTTCTGCAGCTAATGCATCAAAAAATAAACTAGCAACACCCGAATGTGACTTCATACCCATACCAACAGCAGACACTTTAGCCACTGTTGTTAACCCAAAAATATTTTGTGCTGTTAACTGAGCTTGCTGCTCTGTTAAAACGTCTAATGCGTGTAAATAATCATTTGTGTGTACAGTAAAAGCATAGTCTACTTTGTCAACATTATGATTAACTTGATTAATCATATCTATTTCGATGCCATTATCTGCAAAAAGTTTCAAAATCTTTGCAAGATATTGTGTACCACTAAGTACACCCTCTACATTTATTAAACATTCATCACGATTAAACGCAATACCCGAAACGACATTACCAGGCATATCGCTCTCCTCAAAACTAATCAATGTACCAGCATCAGGGTAAAAACTTGATAGCACCCTAAGTGGCACATTGTGCTTTCCTGCCGCTTCAACTGAACGAATATGCAATACTTTAGCCCCTAAACTTGCTAACTCTAGCATTTCAGCAAAGGTAACTTGGCTCATTCGTCGTGCATTAGGTTCAACACGAGGGTCTGTAGTATATACGCCGTTAACGTCGGTATAGATCTGACATTCGTCAGCTTTTATTGCTCCAGCAATTTCAACCGCCGAAGTATCGGTACCGCCACGCCCTAATGTAGTTACATTTCCTTCAATATCACGGCCCTGAAAACCCGCAATAATTGCAATACGGTTATGCTCAAGCTCATGTTTTAAACGCGTTGCAGCTACATCTGTAATACGGGCTTTGCCAAACATATTATCGGTTAAAATATTAACCTGATCGGCTAATAAACTCACAGCAGAATGACCGCGTTTAATAATAGCCATAGCTAATAAAGCCACCGAAACCTGCTCGCCGGTGCTAATTAATACGTCAAGTTCACGGCTACTTGGCCGAGTATCTATTTGTTTGGCGAGATTAATTAAGCGGTTGGTTTCTCCCGACATAGCCGAGAGCACTACAACCACTTGATGGCCTTGTTGTTTAGTTTTAACAACAAGGTCGGCAACCGCTTCAATTCGCTCTATTGAACCAACTGAAGTGCCACCGAACTTTTGAACAATAAGTGCCACTTAAGCTTGTGTTTTCTCAGTAAACCAAGCTGTTACACTGTCTAATGCTGCAGTTAGGTTTTCTGGCTCAGAGCCACCCGCTTGTGCCATATCTGGACGGCCGCCACCTTTACCACCTACTTGGCTGGCCATATGGTTAACTAGCTCACCGGCTTTAACTCTACCGGTTAAATCTTTAGTTACACCTGCAATTAAGCTCACTTTATCATCGCTTGCAACACCTAGTGCAATAACACCCGAGCCAATTTTGTTTTTAAGATCATCAACCATACCACGTAACGCTTTTGACTCAGTGCCCTTAACGTTGGCTATTAATAGCTTAATACCGTTAATTTCTACTACTGAATCAAGTAATGAGGCACCCGCAGCACTTGCTAGCTTATCGTTAAGTTGCGCAATTTGTTTTTCTAGCTGTTTTGATTTATCAAGCAACGCAGTTACTTTTTCAAGTACTGACGCGCTGTCGGCTTTAACTACAGCAGCTACATCATTTAGCTTTTGCTCTTGCTCACTCACGTAGGCAATCGCGTCAGCGCCGGTTACCGCTTCAATACGACGAACACCCGCAGCAATACCGCTTTCAGATACTATTTTGAATAAACCAATATCACCTGCGCGTTCAACATGTGTACCACCACAAAGCTCAATAGAGTAGTCCCCAATAGTAACTACACGTACTTCGTCATCGTATTTTTCGCCAAATAACGCCATTGCACCTTTTGCTTTAGCGTCATCTATTGCCATAAGCTCGGTACTTAACGCAAAGTTACAACGAATTTCATCGTTTACTACACGTTCAATTTCGCGTAATTCTTCTTTGGTAACAGCTTCAAAATGTGAAAAGTCAAAACGCAAACGCTCTGCTTGAACTAGCGAGCCTTTTTGACCTACATGTTCGCCTAATAATTGGCGCAGTGTTTCGTGTAATATATGCGTAGCAGTATGGTTTTTCTTGATGCGTTCGCGGCGTGCGTCATCAATTGTTGCTTCTACTTTATCGTTAAGACCAATACGGCCTTGTACTATACCGTGGTGTGCAAATGCATTACCTAATTTAGTCGTGTTAGTTACTGTAAACTCGCCACCAGCAACGCTAATTACACCTGTATCACCAACTTGGCCGCCCGACTCTGCATAAAATGGCGTACGGTCTAGTATTACAATGCCTTTTTGGCCATCTTCTAGTAATGAAACCGACTCACTGCCAGCAAACACTTCAACCACAGTCGCACTATGGCTAGTGGTGGTGTAACCTTTGTAAGTTGTTTGTTTGTCTGACTTTAATTGATCGTTATAATCGGCACCAAATTTACCGGCCTGCTGCGCTGTTTTACGCTGCACCGCCATGCACTCTTCAAAGCCTTTATTATCAATCGTCATTTGACGCTCACGCGCCACATCTGCAGTTAAATCCGCAGGAAAGCCATAAGTATCGTAAAGTTTAAATACTAAGTCGCCAGGAATTACATCACCTTTAAGGTCGCTTAAGCTTTCTTCTAAAATAGCTAAACCACGCTCTAGCGTTTTACCAAACTGCTCTTCTTCAATGCGTAATACTTTTTCAATAATTTCTTGCTGCTTTGCAAGCTCTGGGTACGCTTGGCCCATTTGCTCAATAAGTGCAGCTACTAATTTATAGAAAAAGGCACCTTGTGCACCTAACTTATTACCATGGCGAACAGCACGGCGAATAATACGACGTAGTACATAACCACGGCCTTCGTTAGATGGCATAACCCCGTCAGAGATTAAAAATGCACACGAACGAATATGATCCGCCACTACGCGTAGTGATTTGTCGTCCATGTCTTGTGCGTTAGTAACACTTGCAGCAGCGGCAATTAAGCCTTTAAATAAGTCAATTTCATAGTTTGAATGAACGCCTTGTAAAATAGCAGCAATACGCTCAAGCCCCATACCTGTATCAACCGATTGCTTAGGTAGTGGCAGCATAGTTCCGTCGTTTTGACGGTTGTACTGCATAAATACTAGGTTCCAAATTTCGATAAAGCGATCGCCATCTTCCTCAGGTGATCCAGGAGGACCGCCCCAAATATGCTCGCCATGGTCGTAAAATATTTCAGAACACGGGCCACACGGACCGGTATCACCCATTGACCAAAAGTTATCTGCAGTGGCAATTCTAATAATGCGATCTGCAGGTAAGCCTATATCGTTAGACCAGTAGTTAAACGCTTCTTCATCGTCATGGTAAATAGTAACTAACAGTTTTTCTTTAGGTAGCTTTACTTCCTCTGTTAAAAACTGCCACGCAAATTTAATCGCGTCTTGCTTGAAGTAATCACCAAAACTAAAGTTACCTAACATTTCAAAAAATGTATGGTGACGCGCAGTATAACCAACGTTTTCTAAATCGTTATGCTTACCGCCAGCACGTACACAGCGCTGCGAGCTAGTCGCACGCGTATAAGGGCGGCTTTCTGCGCCTAAAAATACATCTTTAAATTGCACCATACCGGCATTGTTAAATAACAAAGTGGCATCGTTACCCGGTATAAGCGAGCTTGAAGGAACAACTTGATGTTGTTTGCTGGCAAAAAAGTCTAAAAACTGTTGTCTAATTTGTGCGGTAGTCATGTGCTGCATGTGAAGGTCTCACCCGTATTTACTGTGCTTGCATTGCAAAATCGATTTCATCGTAGCTAAAGCCTCTATACATTAGGTAGCGCACGCGCTTGGCCTTGTCTTTGTACTCGAGGTCTGCCGGTGTATTTGAATATTTTTTATTGTACGCATCCTGCGCCAGCTCAAACCAATCTACTTCAAGCTCTTCAATTACTTTTTCAAGTAATGAACGGTCAATCCCTTTGCCCATAGCTTCGCTTTGAATGCGCCTTAAGCCATGGCATTTAAATATGTGTTTTCTAACAAAGCCTTCACAGTAACGTTGCTCGTTTACAAAATTGTGCTTTTCGCACCAATCAAGCAAGGTTTCGATAAACTCATCTGTGGCTTCTTTTTTTTGTAATTTGAACGTTAATTCTCGGCGTAAATATTCTTGCCTTGATAACAACCAAAGTACATAGTTTTTTAATTTCTGCTTTAACTTATCATCCATTAAGCGTCAAAACGCCCACTAGACTCACTACTTAATGGCGTAATATTGCTATCGTCACTTGGTGGTACAACCGGCATAAAAATAGCTTGATAAGATACAAAAAAGCTAATGTAGCAAATAGGCATTAAAACCAACAAGGGTAAGAACGATAAAAACATCGAAAGCACAATAAATAACCCGCAAATAATAGCATAAACGCTTAGCGGTAAAATATTATAATAAAACACCATAAAGGATTTTTTAAGAGCGCTAAAAATGCGCTGTTCTTTATTAAAGTAAACTAATGGAACCGCGTAAGCGAATGCAGTTAAATAAACCGACAACGCTAATAAAAATAGCACCACGCTTGCCATAGAAATACTCTCTAACATTTGGCTAATTGCCATATTAGGATCTAAATCTGGCTGCGCCATAACCGCAATTGCATCGGCAAATAAACCGTTTGCTAATAATGCCATTAAAATACCCGCACCCATTTGGTACAAAGCCAAACGCAGTAAACCTAAACGATTACCTTTAGTGGTAATGGGCTTGAGAATATCAGCGAGCATAATTTTACCGCCTTGCTGCTTAGTAAGCACAGCCTGATAAAATCCTGCGGTTAAAAATGGCGTAGCTAAAGCCGCTACCACTTGTAATAGCGGTAAAAATAACGACAACAGGCCAACAATACCAATAAATAAATGCATAAAAATAAAAGTAAGCGGCTGGGTTTTAAAAATAAGCCAGCCCGCTTTAAACCACTTTAGGGCAGCATCGGCCTTAAAAACTCGTAATTGTGTAGACATAGTTACTCTTAATTTAAGGTTTTTTAATTTTTTTGATATCTAACATGTGCGCGCCATGTTTAATTTTGGTTTCTAAATACGCTTTATTACCCGCAACACCGGCTTTAATGTGTGCGTGCGTACCCACAACCGAATCAACCGTAATACCAGCATCTCTTAGTGCATTTAGCTTTTTAGGGTTATTGGTCATTAATTTAACGTGGGGTAAATTAAGCGCATTTAGCATTAGCACCGCATCCGTAAAATCACGTAAATCATCGGCAAAACCTAAATGATTATTTGCCTCATAAGTGTTCATACCTTGCGACTGCAACACGTAAGCATCTATTTTATTATACAAACCAATACCACGACCTTCTTGGCGTAAATACAATAAAATACCGCCTTGCTCGTGCATCATTTCAATACACTCATTTAACTGCTCACCGCAATCACAACGCGACGAGTAAAATACATCACCCGTTAAACACTCTGAATGCATACGAATAAGCGGTACATCTTGCTCTGTATCAGCGTTGTTAAAGACCATAGCAATATGTTCTTTGCCATCTTTTAAATCAGTAAACGAGATAATTTCAGCGGGAATATCACTGTTCTTGCCAACATTAAGCTGAACTCTTGCTCTTACTTGCGCCACGACAAATCCAAATATTTAAATAACTACGACACGATAATGAAGTGATATTATCACAAAAGAATACAAAAAGATCGAAATCCAAGGGTATTTATTGCAATTATATGGCGACGAGAAGCTTAATTATCAATGCATAATTACAATATATAATTCTCACTAAAGCCCTTACTGTTTACCTTTATTTACATCAATTCATGACTAATTATAAGTAAATTGTTAATGTGTTAAAAAGTATAATAATTATAATATGGAACATTATGAAACCACATAAACTCGCCTTACTGCTTAGCCTTAACCTTTCAGTTATTACTGCATCGGCTTTTGCAAGCGAAGCTACAAATGCAAACACTGCATTTTCTCAAGCGTACCAAAATTACTTAAGCGCCGTAGATACCAACGAAAACATACAACAAGCTGCCAAACTCGCTTACTCTTTAGGTGCTAAAGTATATGGCGATAACGCAGATAACACCGCAAATTTAGCCATTAATTACGCTAAAGCTATCAGCGGATTTAACCAGGAAGACGAAGCTAAACGCTACGAACTGTATAAACAGGCGTACAATATTTTAGCTAACAATCATGGTGAAAGCTCAGTCGAGACAATAGACGCCTTACTAGGTATGGCAAGCAATACTAAATCAGCGCGTCAGGCCGATAGCCAATTGGAACGTATAGTTGATATAGCAAAGGAGCTTAAAAAACCAAGATTTGTAGCCGACATGCAATTTGCTGCAGCCTCTTTGTTAGTTAAAAAGTTTGTGCCAGAAAAATACCGTTCTGCTAAACACTACGCCGAAGAAGCTGACGAGTATTACCAAGCAAACTTACCTGAAAACGCTGTAGAGCGTATCAAATCAGATTTTTTAATGGCCTCGTTTGATGAAGGTCGTAAAAAATATGATTCAGCAATTACAAGGTTAAACCGCATAGTCACCGTATTTGATAATAACTTAAGCTACGATCACAGCGCCGAGCTAAGCGCTCACTCTAAGCTTATAGTACTATACGAAAAGCAAGGCGAAAGTGAGCAAGCAACTAAGCACTGCTTAGCTATTGCTAAAATGGTGCCTTGGGAAGAAAGCCAAGAACAAACCCCGCTTTATCGTGTTAATCCTGACTACCCTATGGGCAAAGCACGCCAAGGTAAAGATGGCAGTGTAGTTATGGAGTTTGAAGTAGACACCGCAGGCTTTGTTAAAAACGTGAGTGTGCTCGATTCAAATGGCGGCGTAACCTTTGAGCACTCGGCAAAAAAAGCAGTAGAGCAATGGCGCTATGCTCCTAAATTTGAAGATGGCATACCTGTAACAGCAAAAACCCAAGTACGGCTCGACTTCAAAATTAACCGATAACTTAGTGAACTACCCAGCGACTAAAGATCACAGGGTTTTCTCGCTAAGTAATCATAAATTCTCTAATAAAAAAGGCGCAATTTAGCGCCTTTATTAATTCACTGTAACGCACAAAGCCATTACTTAAACATTGGCTGTTAATTTAGCTAATATTTTATCACTTGCTGCTTCAATTAAATCTAGCACCTTTTCAAAACCATCGTCCCCACCATAATAAGGATCGGGAATAGCACTTACAGCCTGCTCACCAAACTCTAAAAACAGTGCAAGCTTATACTGTAAATGTGCTGGGCAACGCTGAGTTAAATCGGCTAAATTTTGTTTGTCGGCGGCTAAAATCAAATCGAATTCAGTAAAATCACTACTGCGCACTTTACGCGAATAAATCCCTTTGAAGCTATAACCTCGTTTTTCGCCCGCCTGCATAGATCGGCTATCTGGTGAATTGCCTTCGTGATGACCTATAGTACCGGCCGAATCAACTTTAACGGCAATACCTAACTGCTCAGCACGTTTTTTTAATACCGCTTCAGCTGTAGGCGATCGACAAATATTACCTAAACACACAACCAGTATTTTTTTCATAGAGCCTCCCTCTAAACTAAACGCTATTAATTACTGAACTAAATAACCTTAAACACTATTGCATTGACGCAAGCATAGCCTGCTCACTTTGTAATAAAGTTTGCATTGCTGGTAATGCTTTTACACGCTCAAAAAGTGCAGCTAAATTTGGCCAGCGCTGTGCATTAATCTGCTCGCCCGCATGCTGCATATTGATTATCTGCGACGCAAACGCTATATCAGCAAGGGTTAACGCGTTACCTACAAAGTAATCATTATGACCTAGCACGCCTTCAAGGTAGTCAAAGTGCGGTGGTAACTGCTCATTCATAGCCAACTTTACTAAACTTTCATCACATACTTTTTGCATACCTAAATTAATTACTCGCTGTTGAAACACAGTAAAAGTAGTTAATGGGGCAAGTTCATAATCAGCATATTTTTCTAACCAGCGTGCCTGAGCAGTCTGCTCGACAGTGTCGCCAAGTAATGCTGTATTCCCTGTGTATTTATCATCAAGGTATTGGCAAATAACACTCGAATCAGCCAGCACTAAATCACCATCTTTAAGCGCTGGTATACGCCCTAATGGATTTAACTCAAAAAACCAAGCCGGTTGATTAAACGGCGACACTATTTCTAACTTATAATCTAACTGCTTTGCAGCCAAACACAGACACACCTTGCGTACATAAGGAGAAAGAGGTACGCCATAAACAATTAAACTCATGTTAAACCCTTATCAGAAGAAAAAAGCGCAACTAATACGCTAATTAAAAAGCTATTTAATACTTAAAATCGTTTTAAAATTGCTTTAAAAGTTCTTTAAAATACTTGCATCATAGTCATTGGCATCAAGTGTTAAATTATACTTAGCCGCCACACTATCCAGCTCAGCTTGCTTAATTGCTAAGTCATCCATAGTGATTGTATTGTCATCGAGCTGCCATAACAATTTAGAGCCCGCGTAACTGTAATGAATAGCCAATAGCGCATCACTATTACCTTCACGCCCTGCTGCCTTTAATTTCGCCATTTTACGCGTTATTTTATTAAGCGCTTGTTTAAGCTCCCACACATACACCACTTCAATCATAAACGGATGCGTGCGGTATTTATTAAGTAACCACGCAAGCCCTAATGCGCTAATAACAACGCCCGTTACGTTCCAATGAAAGTGAGTGCCGCTCTCATCAGGAAACAAAGCAATCAGCGTTTGCGATATAGCTAAGCTCCCAACAGCTAAACCCACAGCACAACCGGCAATAACACGGTTTAAATGCTTACGATAACGCGCTTTATTTATTTCAATGAGTTGCATAACAGCCTAAAATTAAGTGAACAAAATATAACTGCCGCCATTGTAACTAAACAATCCACTTATCGAAAAATCTATTTGCGTTCTTTTTGATTTAACAACAGCATTAGTGCTATTAGCCCTCTGCAACGTTAGGAGCTGTTAATCAATGGTTAGCCAACGAATTAATTTGCACTGCGTCTAGATGCGTAGGATAGTAACCAAATAATCGCTGTAACTGTATAGGACTACCATGCTTAAACTACTATTTGCTTCAAGTTTAATTTTTTCTTCTTGCTCGGTTTTGAGTAAAAATTTAACAACCGAAGAGCAACGAATTGAAGCCGCTACCCACGCCATGCCTCAGGTGCTAATGGCCTTTGCTGATGAGGTGAATCAATTTGAACAGCAATGGAAAAGCCTTAACAACTTTCGGCATGCAACTGACTTAATCGCTGATTATTCAAGTCAATTATGGTTAAACGCCAAACAACGCATTGTTACAACTAAAAACTACGATGATCGCGAGCTTTACTGGGCACGATTACTTTCAAGTAAAATAATTCGCTCTGTTAAGCCAAAATTTACCCTCTCAGTCGCTGAGCAAAATAACCTTTTAACTCAGTTAGAAAAAGGCAGTCGCGGTCATAACGACCTCAGCTTTACTAAAGGCAGCACTAAAAAAATTATCCTTACCGGCTTTGACCCCTTTTTATTAGATAAAAACATAAATCAAAGTAATCCATCTGGAGTTGCAGCCCTCTTACTAGATGGTCAAGTAATTAACTACCAAGGCATTAGCGCTGAAATTAACACCGTTATGGTGCCCGTTCGTTATGCCGACTTTGATCAAGGTATAATCGAAGCACTCCTCGCGCCCTATTACGCCCTGAATAATGTCGATATGATTGTTACTGTAAGCATGGGTCGCAAAGATTTTGATTTAGAAAGATTTCCCGGTAAGCGCCGCAGCGTAACTGCCCCAGACAATGCCAATATTATATTTGGTGGGACACAAACAGCTCCCTTGCTCCCAAGTTTAAATAACCAGCCACTGCCAGGTAACGAATTTGTACAATTTAGCCTTCCCGTGGCAAATATGCAGCAAGCACAAGGGCCGTATAAGGTTATTGATAATCATAAAATCACTACCTTAGAAAAAACTTACGAGCCTGCAACACTTGCCGAGCTGCAAAATAGCATTGCCGTAAATGGCTCTGGCGGTGGATACCTGTCTAACGAAATTTCGTATCGCAGTATACGCCTTCGTAATCAACTTAATTCAACCATTCCAACAGGCCATATTCACACACCCAGAATTCAACAGTTTGAGCCGAAAACGGAAGCAAAAATAGTAAAGCAAATTACCGCAATGCTAGAGCACAGCTTAAATGCGTTGTAAGTAGCTGACTTGTCGGATGGCGCGGCTGCGCCGCTTATCCGACCTACGTATAAACAAAAAGCCTGCAAATTTGCAGGCTTTTTGTCATTCAAAATGAGTAATCATAAACGCGCTTATAAAACAATTATGCTCGTTACTAAGTAGGCTATAAGTGTCAGGCCACCAGCGAACAAGGCATAGGGTAGCTGGGTTTTAACGTGAGTGAGTAAGTCACAGCCTGAGGCGATAGCCGATACTGCGCTGGTGTCGGATATGGGCGAGCAGTGATCGCCAAATATACCGCCACCTAAAATAGCGCCTAATACCAACGACGGCGGCAAACCCAATGCTTGAATAAGCGGCACGCCAATAGGGATTAAAATTGCAAAGGTGCCCCACGATGTACCCGTAGTAAACGACATAACCGCACCGGTTAAAAACAGTGCCGGTACCACCAAGTAAATAGGGAGGTAATCGCCCACTAAAGATGCCACAAACACACCAGTGCCCAACTCTTTTAAGCTTGCTCCTAAAGTTAACGATAACAATACAATGCCTACTAGTGGCAGTAATTCGCCCATGCCTTTAAAGCCTGTTTCAACTAACTTATGGTGGCTAAATTGGCGTGATGCTAGCATTAAAAAGTAAGCTACAACTATGGCTAAAACGGTTGCATACAATACCGACTTTGAGCCACTACCTTCTGCCAATACACCGTTACCTGTGTAAAACATAAAGCCCACCATGCTAACAATCAGCGTAATAAGGGGCACTAACATAAAGCGTGCTTTAGAGCCTTTTACTTCTTCTTTTAAGTCAGTTGTTTGTAGCTCTAGTTTTTGCTCAGCTTGTTTCATTGGGCCATGTACTTTATCAAACGCAATGGTGTAAAAAACAATAACAAGCGTAATTATGGCGTAAAAGTTATAGCCTACGCTGCCCCAAAGTACCGATACAGCTGATTCACCTAACTCGTAGTTACTTAATAACCCCAGTACAAATGCGCCCCAGCCATTTAGTAATATTAAAATACATACCGGCGCACTGGTGCTATCGATAATATAAGCTAAGCGGGCGCGGCTCATTTTAAATTTATCGAATAATCCGCGCGATAAAATACCCGCAGTAAGTACACTCAGGTTTGACTCTATAAACACCGCAATGCCAGTAAACATAGTTAAAAAGCCAACTTGACGCTTACTTTTCGCTATACCTTTGTTCATTAACATATTAACGGTAGCGGCTACTCCACCCGACTCGCGAATGTAGGCAAGCAAAGCACCAATCAAAATACTAAAAATTAAAATACGGGTATTGCCGGGCGAGCTTGCTACGCTAACAATACGTTCAATAGTGTTTAAAAAGGTATTAAATACACTACTGCCCTCCCCCTGTAATGCGAGTAAAAGCTCTGACGAAGCCACTGCAAGCAACAGCGCCATAATAACCTCTTTGCGCCAAAATACGACAGCAATGGCGATTAACGGCGGTAAAATAGAATACCAAGACATAAATTAACCTTTATTTTAGTGTGCTTATTTACGGGGTAAATATTTTACACTTTGTTATCTAGCTTAAGTTTTACAGTCAAAACCCATTTAAGTAAACCACTAAGCACATTGATATATGCTATTTATACTGTCAGTTTATTGATTTAATAACGCTTCGTATATTAATGAAACAACCGAGCCATATTGTGCAGTTTCATAATTTTTACCACTAAATTGATAACTTTTTTGCGAGCCTGTAATTGGCGTATGCCGCGCATTAGTTAATAAAATAATCGCTAAGTCGTAAACGGGATCAATTACCGTTACTGTGCCTGTCCAACCTGTATGCCCATAAGCCTGTGCGCTTGCGTAAGGGCCAAAGTGCCAACGCCTTGCTTGGTTATTACCAGCAAGCCTAAAGCCCAGCCCGTAGGTTTCATCGCTACTTTGTGGGGTTAAAAACTGCGCTAAAGCACTTGCACTAAAAAGCTGCTTATCGCCGTAACCACCATTATTTAATAGTAGCTGACAAAGTATGGCTAAATCTGGCGCATTACTAAATAACCCCGCGTGCCCTGCTACGCCACCTAGAGAATAGTACGCACGCTCGTCATGTACTTGGCCTTGTAAAACATGGGTGCGAATATTATCAAATTTGATTCGTCCGTCTCGCGTGTTACCACCCAGCTCTGTGGCGGCAAATTGCTGAGCATTAAAGCCTTTTTTAAGGGGGTTAAACACAGTGTTATGCAATTTTAATGGCGCATATACTTGTTGCTCTAGGTAATCGTCAAGTGAAAGACCGGTTATACGCTCAACCAATACTCCTAAAATCATGTAATCAATGTCTGAATAAACATGCTGCCCGAGCGATTTTTCGCTAAGTGGCACACTGGTAAGTAAGAGCTTTTTTGTAGTATGGCTATTTTGTGAGTAAAACACATCGCCATTGCTACTGTCTTTACGATGAAAATCAAACACCGGCGGATAGCCTGCGCTATGCGTGAGTAAATCTTTTACGCGTCGCTGCTCTCGACCATCGCCTTGATACTCTGGTAAATATAATTGCACTGGCTTATTAATATTTAATAGACCTTCGCTTACTAACTTCATTAATGCAAAGTTGGTAGCAAATATTTTAGTATTAGAGGCTAAGTCAAATAAGGTATCGGTTTGCATTGGCTCTGGGCGTAATAGCATTAAATCATTTTGTTGATACTGTTTTGCATCGCCATAAGCAGTTAATTTAATTAACTCACCATTTTTTACTACCGCTAAAACAGCACCAGGAAAACCCGCTTTAATATCTCGCTCTATTAATGCATCTACCTCACTAAAATTAGCCTGCTGATGCGACGCTTTATTTAAAGTAGGAAACGCAAAGCGCAGCGTTAAACTTGCTCCCGCTGGTTGAATGTTTGCAACTTTAAAGGTGTTAACCCCGTTATGCGTTAGCTTAGCTAAACTATATTGGTACACAGTATTAGCGCCGAGCAATTGCTTAATATTAAGCAGTTGATTATTTATATAAATGTCGGCACTTTTAGCACTATGATTTTGAATTAACAGCTGCCCATGGCCTTTATAGGCTTTAAACGTGCCGCGATTATTTACATACTCACGGCTACTAGGGTTTGGCTCAGGAAAGGTAACAATTACTTGCGCATTAGGCAGCTCAACAAGTTTACTTTGCGTTAATAGCGCCTTGGGCTCGAGCGGCTCTACAGAGGAGCTACATGCCCCCAGCATAAAACTTAAAGCCACTATTAATAACTTTTTTATACTGTAATAATTTTTATTTTTTAAATATAAGTACATAAGCTGCCTTTTACTCATATAACAAATAAGGTGCTCTTTGCTGTTTAAATTGCATCAGGGCCGCCTGCCAAGTTTGCTTTATTTGTTGTGCCGATTGCCCCGCCTCAATAGCTAAGCGCAGCTTATCGGTACCTGCTAACTTATCCATAAAATCAGCGCGCTCAAAAAACGTAATATCATTATTATTAAGCTGCTTATAAGCACTTATTAAGTAGCTTAAATCTAACCCTTTAGTGGTGGCTTGGCGTAAGTCGAGCCCCTGCACAGCTTGGTTTTTAAATTTAGGGTTTAGGGCCGCGCCTTTAATAGCGCGCGGGGTAAAACTAAACTCTCCTAAAGCAATCGGTGAATACCCTATAACCTGAAACGCAAAATCGGTGCCTCTGCCAATACTAATTGGCGTGGCTTCAAAAAAGCACAAGGACGGATAAAGCGAAATAGCAGTATCATTTGGTAAATTAGGGCTTGGCTTTATCGGTAAACTATAGCTAGTTGCGCGTGTATAACCACTAACTGGGATCACATTAAGCTCTAAAACAGCTGCTTGATTTATCCAGCCTTCACCTTTGATCATGTTTGCAAGCTCGCCCACAGTCATACCATGAACTATAGGAATGGGGTGCATACCTACAAATGACTTAAATTGTGGCTCTAATATGGGCCCATCAACATAAGCAATATTTGGGTTTGGTCTGTCAAGTACAATAAACTCCACACCTTGTTCGGCAGCTGCTTCCATCATGTAATGCATAGAGCTTATATAAGTATAAAAGCGCACACCCACATCTTGAATATCAAAAATTATTATATCAACATCAGCTAAAACTTCAGCGCTCGGTTTTTTATTGTTGCCGTAAATGGAAATAAGTGGAATACCGGTTTTACTATCAACGGCATTTTTTACGTGCGCCCCCGCATCGTGATCGCCACGAAAGCCATGCTCAGGTGCAAATATTTTAGTTATGTTTACGTTTTTTTCCCGCAGGCTATCTACTAAATGGATTTGTTCTACTGTTGATGTTTGATTAACCACCAGCCCTACGCGCTTATTTTTTAACTGCGGTAAATACTTTGTGTATTGCTGCGCCCCCACAACAATTGAACCTTTAGCTTCATCAGCTTGTACGCTGAGTATTAAAGTAGCGCTAAAAATAAAAAACAACGTAATAAATAGGGTTTTAAACATACTGCAATATCCTTTTAAACAAGGCGTTTAAAGTAACATAGGTAATAAAAAAGAGCAGCTTTAGAAAGGTGTTAAGTAATTAGAACCTGCCGTTTCTCTCGCGAACAAATTCTCCGTTAACAGGGGTGGCAATCTACAATTTTCACTTTATTTTAGGCATAAAAAACCGACTCAAATGTCGGTTAATTATGAAAGTGGTGGGCACAGGACGTATCTTGTAAGAGTGAACCTGTGACCGCACGGTTCTCGGCCACACAATAATTTCACTTTATTTCAGGCATAAAAAAACCGACTCAAGTGTCGGTTAATGTATGAAAATGGTGGGCACAGGACGTATCTTGTAAGAGTGAACCTGAGAGTGCTCGGTTCTCGGCCACACAATAATTTCACTTTATTTCAGGCATAAAAAAACCGACTCAAATGTCGGTTAATGTATGAAAGTGGTGGGCGCAGGAGGATTCGAACCTCCGACCGCTCGGTTCGTAGCCGAGTACTCTATCCAGCTGAGCTATGCACCCACTTTCATTGTTTGCTTATTTAAACTCTAAGCGGAGTGTATAACTTTAAAATAAAAAAACCGATTTTCATCGGCTTATTTTTCTTACACTTAAAAGTGTATGAAAATATGAAAGTGGTGGGCGCAGGAGGATTCGAACCTCCGACCGCTCGGTTCGTAGCCGAGTACTCTATCCAGCTGAGCTATGCACCCACTTTCATTTTTACTTTACTTTACTTGTTTTTACTCTAAGTAGGAGTCTATAAAGTGGTGGGCGCAGGAGGATTCGAACCTCCGACCGCTCGGTTCGTAGCCGAGTACTCTATCCAGCTGAGCTATGCACCCACTTTATAGTTTACTTATTTTAACTCTAAGCAGAGTTTTTGCTTATTTAAACTCTAAGCAGAGTTATTAAAGTATGGTGGGCGCAGGAGGATTCGAACCTCCGACCGCTCGGTTCGTAGCCGAGTACTCTATCCAGCTGAGCTATGCACCCATACTTTAAAACTTACAAAACACGCCATTTAAAAATGGTGGAGAGGGAGGGATTCGAACCCTCGATAGAGCTACAAACTCTATACTCCCTTAGCAGGGGAGCTCCTTCGGCCACTCGGACACCTCTCCGTCTTGTGGGGCGTATAATAAAGAGTTCAGAAAATATGTCAAACACTTTTCTACCAAATGTGCCTATATGGTTATAGATTGTGCATCTAGTTAGTTTTAATGTGTAATTAGTTTGAAATTCAAACAACTTTTAACTTTTTTCTGGTGGGTTAACGCCTAACACAGGCACTAAATCATCATTTAACTCTGCAAGATACTGCTCTTGATAACCTAACTTTTGAAATTCTGCAATACAGGCTCGGTAAAAGGCTTGTCTTGCATCTTCTGTTTCGCAGTTATTGATTGGGTTTTCAATACGTTTATTTTTCATATTATTATTTATAAATCCATTTAATCTTTTTATTTAGAGCCTTAAATCAATCCTCTAAATTTCCATCGTAGTGTAGCGAACAACTTTACATAAATGCAACAGTGCGTTTAAAAAACACTCAGATTAAAAAGTTATAGCCCAGACACAAAAACGCCGCATTTAAGCGGCGCTTTATTACTTTACATTATTAAGCTTAGTCGGCTTGCGGGCGCATATGCGGGAACAAGATAACGTCTTTAATGGTTGGAGAGTCAGTAAACAGCATTACTAAACGGTCAATACCAATACCTTCACCTGCAGTTGGTGGTAAGCCATACTCTAGTGCGCGTATGTAGTCTTCGTCGTAATGCATTGCTTCATCATCGCCTGCGTCTTTCTCTTCAACTTGACGAGTAAAGCGCTCTGCTTGGTCTTGTGCATCGTTAAGCTCAGAGAAACCATTAGCTAGCTCACGCCCACCCACAAAAAACTCAAAGCGGTCTGTAACAAATGAATTTTCATCGTTACGACGTGCCAATGGTGATACTTCCCATGGGTAGCCGGTAATAAACGTAGGTTGAATAAGCATGTGCTCTGCTGTTTCTTCAAATATTTCACACAAAAATTTACCTGGGCCCCAAACACAGTTTTCAGGAATTTTAACGTGTACTTGCTTAGCGTACGCTTTTAATTGTTCAAAATGGTTTTCTGGGTCGTTAAACACTGCCGCATCAAACTCAGGGTTATATTTTAAAATTGCGTCGCTCATGCTTAAGCGCGTAAACGGTTGACCAAAATCGTATTCAACTGAGTCAATTACTTCGCCGTTTTCGTCTTTAGTTGTGTTAACTACCACAGCACTACCAAGTACGTTTTCTGCAACTGTACGTAGCATGTCTTCGGTAATGTTCATCAGATCGATGTAATCAGCGTATGCTTGGTAAAATTCAATCATTGTGAATTCTGGATTGTGACGCGTAGATAACCCTTCGTTACGGAAGTTACGGTTAATTTCGAATACGCGATCAAAACCACCTACCACTAAACGCTTTAAGTACAGCTCAGGCGCTATACGTAGGTACATGTCAATATCAAGCGCGTTATGGTGTGTTACAAACGGGCGTGCCGATGCACCGCCAGGAATAACCTGTAGCATGGGTGTTTCTACTTCCATAAAGTCACGGTCTGCTAAAAAGCGACGAATGCCTTCAACTACTTGTGAGCGAATGCGGAATGTTTCACGCGTTGCTTCGTTAGTAATTAAATCAACGTAACGTTGACGGTACTTAGTTTCTTGATCTGATAAGCCATGGAATTTTTCAGGCAACGGGCGAAGTGACTTAGTTAATAGTTGGTACTCTGTCATTTCTACGTATAAATCGCCTTTACCCGATTTATTAAGCGCGCCTTTAACACCAATAATATCGCCAGTATCTAGTTGGCCATATTTTTCTTTTAAATCTTTTTGCACATCTTTAGACGCATATGATTGTACGCGGCCTTTCATGTCTTGAATTACAAAAAATGGTCCGCGCTTTGCTAAAATACGTCCAGCAATAGACACTACTTGTTGTAACTCTACTAATTCTTCTTTGCTCTTATCACCAAACTGGGCTTGCAAATCTGCCGTGTAATGCTCACGACGGAATTGGTTTGGATGACCGTTGGCTGGGCAATTTTGGCGTATAGCATCTAATTTGCCACGACGCTCAGCGATTAACTTGTTTTCGTCTTGGATTTGATCAGTCATTTTTTTAGCTCTTTATTAGCTTGGTGGTTATAAACCAGATTTTAAGCTGGCTTCTATAAATTTGTCTAAGTTGCCGTCAAGTACCGATTGGGTATTACGGCTTTCAACGCCTGTACGTAAATCTTTAATGCGAGCGTCATCGAGTACGTATGAACGAATTTGACTGCCCCAACCAATGTCCGACTTTGAGTCTTCTTGGGTTTGTTTTTCAGCATTTTGCTGTTGTAACTCTAGCTCAAACAATTTTGCTTTTAACTGTTTCATTGCTTGGGCTTTATTTTTATGTTGTGAGCGCTCATTTTGGCACTGCACTACGGTATTTGTTGGTACGTGCGTAATACGAACCGCTGATTCAGTGGTGTTAACGTGCTGACCACCTGCGCCCGAGGCACGGTAAACGTCAATACGTAAGTCAGACGGGTTCATATCAATTTCAATATTGTCGTCAACTTCTGGGTAAACAAATGCAGAGGCAAACGAAGTATGACGACGACCACTTGAGTCAAACGGGCTTTTTCGCACTAAACGATGCACGCCAGTTTCGGTACGTAACCAACCATACGCGTATTCGCCAACAAAGCGAACTGTTGCGCCTTTAATTCCTGCAACATCGCCGCCAGTAGCTTCCACTAATTCAACTTTAAAGCCTTTAGCCTCGCCCCAGCGTAAATACATACGCAGCAAAATATTACACCAGTCTTGTGCTTCAGTACCGCCAGAACCAGATTGTAAATCAAGGTAAGCGTCGTTTGAGTCATGAGGACCGCTAAACATACGACGAAACTCTAACGCTTCTAGTTGCTCGTTCAAGTCTGTTAGTTCGCTTTGTGCTTCATCAAAGGTTTCTTGATCTTCGGCTTCTACAGCAAGCTCAAGTAAGCCTTCAACGTCGTCAGTACCCGTCACTAAAGTATCGATAGTTTCAACAACAGCTTCTAATGCCGACTTTTCACGGCCGAGAGCTTGTGCGCGTTCAGGTTCATTCCATACGGCTGAGTCTTCAAGTTCGGCGTTAACTTCTTCTAAGCGTTCTTGTTTAAGAGCATAGTCAAAGGTACCCCCGAAGCAACTCAGTACGTTCGCGAATTTCCTTGATTTGGTTAATCACAGGATTCACTTCAAACATGGTCATTACTCCAAAATGGCTAGGTTATTACGCTCCTTAAAAAGGAATTAACGCAATATATTATCGTCAAATGATAAAAACGCCCGATTTTAACAAAAAACCGTGCGCTTTATTAGCACTTTATGCGATCTATTCTAGATATTTTTTAGCTGGCTTTTTCTAGCTCTCGGATAATTAATTGCAGGGTGAACTTGCCTCTAAACTCATTTATATCGAGCTGATACGCTGCTTTAACAAATTGTGCGTTGTTATCTGGCCATTCTTTTACATCAATGCCAAAAGCTATGGCATCAACTAAGCGGCCTGATTGATGTTTTAATACCAGTTTTAAATGCTTTTCGCCCACTATACGCTGCTGAATTAACTCAAATGTGTGCTCAAATACCGGTTCAGGAAATTGCTGCCCCCAAGGGCCCGCTTGTTTTAATTGCTGGGCAAAATCCATGGTAAAACACTCATTTGGCAACTCGCCATCGGTAAATACAATGCAGCGTTTACTTTCTTCACTAAGCTGGGCGCTAACGGCAGTATCAAAGGCGTGTTTAAATTCGCTAAATTGCTGCTCATTAATACTTAAACCGGCCGCCATGGCATGGCCACCAAACTTACTAATTAAGTGCGGATCGGCCGTACTTAGCCCTTCGAGTAAATCGCGTATGTGCAGCCCTTCAATTGAGCGACATGACCCTTTTATCTCACCGTTTTCGCCACCCGCAAATATAACTGTTGGGCGGTGGTATTTTTCTTTTAAACGCCCGGCTAAAATACCAATAACACCTTGGTGCCAATCCTCTTGGTATAAACAAATAGCGTCGGGAATATTGTCATCATTAAACGCTAACTTATCAAGCACAGCTTGCGCTTCATGCTGCATGCCTTGCTCTATTTCGCGGCGTGCAAAGTTTAAGCTATCTAGCTCACTGGCAATGCGCCTAGCTTGGTTTATATCGGTACTGAGTAAGCAGGCTATGCCTAAACTCATGTCATCTAAGCGTCCTGCGGCATTTAGGCGCGGAGCAAGCGAAAAACCAAAGTCGCTGGCACTCAATCTTGAGGCATTACGATTAGCAACCTCAATGAGGGCAGTAATGCCTGGGCGAGTTTTACCACTGCGAATACGCGCTAGTCCTTGGTGCACCAATGTCCGGTTATTGGCATCAAGCGCCACTACATCGGCTACAGTACCAAGCGCAACTATGTCGAGCAGGTCGGCTAAGTTAGGCATAGGCTGCTGCGCAAAATGATTTTGCTCACGCAGTGTGCTTCTAAGGGCAATAAGTAAGTAAAAAGCCACACCAACACCTGCAATCGATTTAGACGGAAAGCTGCAGTCGTGCCTGTTCGGGTTTACTATGGCATCGGCATTAGGGAGTGTTTCGCCCTGTAGGTGATGGTCGGTAACCAGCACTTTAATATTGGCGGCTTTTACAATATCAATACCCGCAATACAGGAAATACCGTTATCGACTGTAATTACTAAATCGGGTTTAAGCTGAACTATTTGCGCAGCTAACGCCGGGCTTAAACCATAACCTAAGCTAAACCGATCAGGTACTAAGTAATCTAAATGAGCAAAGCCAAACATGGCCAAGCCTTGCATTAATGTAGCGGTACTGGTTGCACCATCAGCATCAAAATCGCCAACAATTAAAATATGGCTTTGGGCATGTAGCGCCTCAATTAACAAGTCGCAGGCTTTGTCCATATCTTTAAATAACTTAAAGTCGTGTAATGTGGCGGCGCTGTTATTTAGCTCATCGGCATGGGAAACATTTCGCGTGGCATAAATTTGCTTAATTACAGGGTGTAAATGACTCGGTAAATGTGAATCATCGACGTTTTCGCGCGTTTGGATCGTTTTTTTCATGCAGATTTTTAACTTATTTGGTTCATCATAAATATACAAAAAAAGGCCTTTCGGCCTTTTTTTATGCGCACCGTAAATTTAATTACTATGGGGCTTTACTAGCGTTAAGCGCAGCGCTTAATGCGGCAGCTGGCTGATAACCTGGGATCATGGTGCCATCTTCTAAAATAATAGCAGGTGTACCGGTAACACCAAAGCTTTGACCTAGCTGATAATGCTCAGCAACTGGCGCACTACAACCTTTAACTGCTGTAGTATTTGAGCCACTTTTAGCTTCGGTTAGTGCTTCTTGTTGATCTTTAGCACACCATACGTTCATTAAGTCATTATAACCTGAACCTTGTAGGCCACCGCGCGGAAACGCTAAATACTTAACGGTAATACCCGCTTCAAGTAAATCATCTAGCTCACGGTGTAATTTACGACAATAACCACAGCTAATGTCGGTAAATACGGTAATGCTATGTTTTTCGTTAGGTGCTTTGTACACTATCATCGAATCTTCGTATTCTTTTAACCCAGCTTGGCGTACGCCGTTTAGTGCTTTTTCGGTTAAATTACTACGATTATTTAAGTCTATAAGTGTCCCTTGCATTAAAAACTGTCCGTCTGGGCTTGCATAAAGCACACCTTGATTAGTGATCAGTTCTTTTAAACCCGCTACTGGGCTTGGGTTTATTTGCTTAACGGTAACACCAAGCGCGGCAAATTTAATAACAATAGGATCATTAGCGTTAGGGGCTACAGCCACATCATTCGCTACGGCACTTAAACTAGTGCATAACATGGCACCTGCTAACATTAATTTTTTCATAATTCTTCTCTATTTTTATAAATACATATCAATTGACCGGCTTAGTGATAATAAATTTCATATTAAGCACGTGGATGATGCTGCGCATGTACCGATTTTAATCGCTCATTTGCAACATGCGTATATATTTGGGTGGTTGATAAATCACTGTGTCCTAACATCATTTGAACCACACGTAAGTCTGCCCCATGATTTAATAAGTGGGTTGCAAATGCATGGCGCAATGTATGCGGTGACAATGACGACTCAATTGATGCCAAAATAGCATAGTGCTTCACTCTATGCCAAAAAGTTTGTCGGGTCATGCCAACCCCTCGCTTTGAGGGAAACACAAAGTCGGTGGCGTGTTTAATCATTTGCGCCCGTCCCACCTTTAAAAACTGCTCAAGCCAATACATGGCCTCTTCGCCCAGTGGTACTAAACGCTCTTTATTCCCCTTACCTTTTACAAACACTACAGCTTGGCGCAAATTAATTTGTTCAATCCGCAGCCCTACAAGCTCACTAACCCGCAAACCTGTTGCATATAGTAACTCAAGCATGGCTTTATCGCGCAGCCCCATTGGCTCATCGGTATTGGGAGCGCTCAGTAGCGCCTCTACTTCAGCCTCCGAAAGCGTTTTAGGCAAAGACTGTCCTGCTTTAGGTTGCGCAATATTGAGCATTGGCGAGTCGCTAATTAACTTTTCGCGCACAAAGTACTGATAAAAACGCTTAAGCGCACTAATACTACGCGCAGTACTACGCGGCTTTAAGCCTAGATCAACTCTATGGGCTAAATAGCTTTCAACGTCTAGGCCGGTTACAGTCATTAAATTTTTGCCTTTTAAAAACTGGCAAAACTTATCTAAATCGCTGCGATACGCCGATAGTGTATTTTCACTCACCCCTTGCTCTAAATACAAACAATCTAAAAAGGTTTCTAGGTAATCGTTATTGCTTTTTGGTGCCGTGCTTGGTTCTGAAAAGTCGTCAGCTAGCGTTGTCACTTTTGTGCTCTCATTTTTGTTATAGCCATTGCCTAAGGTATCAATTAAAAACACCTTACGGTAAACTTGAGCTTATCATATCAGGCAATTACACAGTGATAAATACGATGCAAATTGGTTTATTTTTTGGCTCTACTACCTGCTACACCGAAATGGCAGCAGAAAAAATTCGCGACATTATTGGTGCCGATATCGTTACCTTGCATAATATTAAAGACGAACCACTAAAAAATGCAGAGCAATACGATTTCATTATTTTTGGTATTTCAACCTGGGATTTTGGTGAAATACAAGAAGACTGGGAGTCAAAGTGGGACGACATAGCAGACGTAAACTTAAATGGTAAAACCATCGCGTTATTTGGCATGGGTGATCAACAAGGTTACGGCCAGTGGTTTCAAGATGCGCTTGGCATGCTACACGACGAAATAAGTCCGCAAACATTTACCCAGTTAGGTTTTTGGCCAAACGACAATAGTTACGAGTTTGAAGCATCTAAAGCACTCACCGAAGACGGTACACACTTTGTTGGTTTAGCCCTTGATGAAGACAGCCAGTACGAGCTAAGCGACGAGCGTATTGCCACTTGGGTTGAACAGGTAATGACCGAGTACAGCGAAACCCTGTAATACTGTTTATTATTGTTGTACTTGTAAAGCGCAGCCACACTGCGCTTTAATTTTATTGGCTAACTACTCTACTCTTAGCCAATATTGGTTACGATAAAAAAAGCCAATATAACCACGCACTTCTAATTTTTCACCAGCATCTTGAGTCGTTAAGCGCACTGTATAGCTTTTACCGTTATTTGGGTCGAGTATTTGACCGTCTTCCCAACTACCATCACCGCTATCAATCACATTATCAATAATGGTCATGCCTAATATGGGCTGATCTTTTTTATCGCCCGAGCACTGCGAGCACACTGCATTTTGCTTATCTTTATTTAATAATGTTTCAATGGTGCCGCTTAAAACCCCGTTATTTTCAACTATACGGACATACGACTTAGCTTCATTAGTGTCTTCATCAATGGTTTTCCAAAGCCCAACAGGCGTCATACTGGCAAGTACGCTCTGCGTTGTAAAAAATGTAGCGGCTAAGGCGCTTAATAATACTGATTTAGTTCGTTTTTTCATTATAAGTTTCCTGTATACATATAAACTCATCATACCAGCACTGTTTACCACATTACATCTTCAAATAAAATGCTTTGCATAGCGTAATATAATCTTCGCTATAGTTGTTTTCATTATCTTTTATACACAAAGCTGATTCCACAATGCTCTGGTTTATATAGCTAAAGGTCATTAGGTTTCGGCTAATCGCTTTATTTGGCGTCGCCTTTACTTGGCAATGAGTATTTAAAAAAAGCCCGTTTTGAGTAGCAAGTTCAATAAACACCGCAGCCTCTGTAGTGGGTAAAATTAAGCTAAAGGTTGAGCCTGCATGACTGAGCTTTTTAAAAGCACTAATTAGCTCAGCAAAACTTAAACCATCTGTATGGCGCGCAATATTACGCGCCTCATTATTACCTTTTAAACTGTGATTAAAATACGGCGGATTGGCTATCACTACATCAAACGGCTGCGCGCTGTTAAAAGTTTGAATGCTTTGCTGGTGCACCTCTATATTTGGCCACGGGCTAGCGGCAATATTTTGCAACGCTTGTTGGTAAGCATTTTTATCAACTTCTACCGCCGTTATAGTTAACTGGGGGCTGCGCTGTTTGCACATAAGCGCCAGCAATCCCGTGCCTGTACCTATATCGAGCAAGCTGTTGACATTACTTAAATTAGCCCATGCTCCAAGCAAAATACCATCGGTTGATACCTTCATTGCACACTGTTCGTGCGCAACTTTAAATTGTTTAAATGCAAAACCAGACATTTTTTCACCTTTTCATTCACCAAGCAGGCGTAACCGAGTATAATTAGTGCCATTGTCCTTTATTTTTGACACTCTATGCAATTTTCTGAATTTGATCTTGATAACAAGCTACTCGACGCCATTAATAAAATGGGTTACGAAACGCCAACCAGCATTCAACAACAAGCTATTCCTGAAGCACTTCAGGGGCGTGACATTTTAGCATCTGCGCCTACAGGTACAGGTAAAACAGCCGCCTTTTTAATTCCGGCTATTCAATATTTATTGGATTTTCCGCGTCGTGATCCTGGTTTTGCGCGCGTATTAGTAATGACGCCAACTCGTGAGCTAGCTTATCAAATTCATGAACAATGCGAACTACTTGCTAAACGTACTAACCTTAAAATTGGGGTAGTAACAGGCGGTATTAACTATGGTACGCATAAAGAGATTTTTGAAAAAAATAATGACATTTTAATCGCCACCCCAGGGCGTTTAATGGAATATTTAGAAACCGAAAACTTTCATGCTGAACACGTAGAAATGCTTATTATTGATGAAGCCGACCGCATGCTAGACATGGGCTTTAAAAAAGAAATGAGCCGTATTTGTGACGAAGCTAAAAATCGTCGTCAGTGCTTTTTATTCTCAGCAACCCTTGAAGGCGACAGTGTTGAAAGGTTTGCTGAAACAACGCTAAACGATCCAGCATTGCTTGAAGCCGAATCGTCACGCAAAGAAAAGGCTAAAATTCACCAGTGGGTACATTTAGCCGACGACTATCATCATAAACTTGAGCTGTTAGTTAATACCCTTAATGGCCCAGACGTAACTAAAGCCATAGTGTTTGTTAAAACCCGTGAGCGTCTTGAAACGCTAATTGGTGAACTAACAACTAACGACGTTAAAGCAGCCTGGTTACGCGGCGAAATGCCGCAAGACAAACGCATGAAAGCGATGGAAAACTTCCATAGCGGCAAAACCCGTATATTAGTTGCTACCGATGTAGCGGCGCGCGGTATCGACGTGGCTGATATTAGCCATGTAATAAACTTTGACCTACCACGCACAGCCGATATATACGTACACCGTATTGGCCGTACGGGCCGCGCTGGTAAAAAAGGCATCGCTATTTCACTGGTTGAAGCGCACGATATTGGCATTCTTTATAAAATAGAGCGCTATATTGAGCAAAAACTTAAACGCCGTGTTATTAAAGGATTAGAGCCAAAGCATAAAGAAGCTAAGCCGCCGGCTAAAAAGCGTAAAGATCCGGTTAAAATGAAAGCGAAGAAAAAAGCTAAGGTAAAAAAGAAAAAGTAACTTAAGCGCATACTGTAAGTAGTATTATGTTAGCCGACAAAAATGTCGGCTTTTTAATGCCTGCTCCCCCCATAACTGCATGGTTTAGGGCTATGTAATCTCTACTTAGTTTTATGTAACTATTGCCCACCTGAATTCCCACTTAATAAAATAGCCTTTATTTTCAGTACATTAAATATGGAACGATAATTGTAACTACCATGGTAACTCCGCCTAATTTGGCTACCCGATTAATTGCAATGTAAGGATATGATTATGAGCCGTTTAAAATTAACTATCGCTTTAGTATCATTTTGTTGTTTGTTTTTATTAGCATGCGCTACAAAAGTGAGTGCTACAACAAATATGGTTGTCGTTAGCAGCCTGGCAACCCAACCTAACTTACAGCAATCGATTACCCACACTTTGCGTACCAACCCCAATTTAGCGCTAAGCGATATTCGCGTACAAGTTAAAAATGGCGAAGTAGATTTATACGGTAAAGCGCAAACAGGTTTTGAGCGTGCGTTGGCACAAAAGTTTTTAGAAAATATGGATGGCGTAAAAATCATTCGTAACAAAATTGATATTATTTAAGTTTTACTTAAATAACTTACATAAAAAATGCCGCTTATTGCAAAATAAGCGGCATTTTTTTCAGTGCTCATATATTCAGTAATCAAGCCCAAGCTTAGTAATAAGCCAAACAGGCTAACTACTTTTTAAGCTATGAGCTCTATTTAGCTCTTTGGCGATTACTCGCTACCTTTGGTTTTGTATTGGCCTTATGAAATTGGCTAAAACCAGTATGGCGCGTTAATGCTGGGCGCCCACCTCGACTACTTCCTTTTGCAGCTCTTTCGTCGCGCCCTTCTTCTGGCACTAAGCAATTTGGCGCTTTACCTATTAGGTTAGCTTTACCCATTTTGCGCAGTGCTTCGCGGATCATTGGCCAGCCCGCAGGATCGTGATAGCGTAAAATTGCTTTATGTAAACGACGCTGGCGCGCACCTTTCGGCACAGGTACTACTTCGGTATTATTTTTAATATTACGCAGTGAGTTCATCTCGGTATGATAAATAGTGGTCGCATTTGCCATTGGAGATGGGTAAAAATTTTGTACCTGATCAAGCTTAAAGTCGTTCGACTTAAGCCACAAAGCCATGTTTACCATGTCTTCGTCTTTAGTACCCGGGTGCGCCGAAATAAAATATGGAATTAAATACTGTTTTTTACCCGCTTCTTTTGAGTACTTATCAAATAACGCTTTAAACTGATCGTATGCTCCCATACCTGGTTTCATCATTTTTGATAATGGTCCATCTTCGGTATGCTCTGGCGCTATTTTTAAATATCCACCTACATGGTGAGTAACTAATTCTTTAACGTAACGTGGATCTTGCACGGCTAAATCGTAGCGTACACCCGAGGCGATTAATATTTTTTTAATGCCTTTAACTTCACGGGCTTTTTTATACAGCTCAATTGTTGGCGTATGATCGGTATCCATATGCTTACATATTTCAGGGTATACACACGATAAACGTCGACAGGTACTTTCTGCTTTTTTGCTGGTACAACCCAATTTATACATGTTGGCTGTTGGGCCACCTAAGTCAGAAATAACCCCGGTAAACCCGGGTACTTTATCTCTAATTTGCTCAATTTCTTCAATTATTGATTCTTGCGAACGGCTTTGAATAATCCGCCCTTCATGTTCGGTAATCGAACAGAAACTGCAACCACCAAAACAGCCTCGCATAATATTAACTGACGTTTTAATCATGTCGTAGGCAGGTATTTTTGCATCCCCGTAGCTAGGATGAGGAATACGTTGATACGGCAAACCAAATACAGCGTCCATTTCATGTGTTTCTAGTGGATATGCTGGGGGATTAACCCAAATAGAACGATCGCCGTGGCGCTGAAAAATAGCACGAGCACAACCTGGGTTAGTTTCTTGGTGCACAATACGAGAAGCATGTGCATACAATGGCTTATTCACACTTACTTGCTCAAACGCAGGTAATTTAACGTAGGTTTTTTCCCATGGCTTAGGGCGCGCTGGCTGAATAGTAATAACCTTGGCGGCTTCGGCTTTTAAGTCTATACCTGCTTGTTTAAATTCTGATTTGCTACAGCCAACATCATCTGCGCCATACGGGTTTGGAATTGGATCAATTTTACCTATTTTATCAATAGCGGTAGAGTCACTGCCACGCCAGCCTGGTAACGGCTCTTTACGAATAACCGCAGTCCCTCGTACATCTTGAATGGTATCGGTACTTTCGCCCGCTGCAATACGATGAGCAACCTCAACCAGTGGGCGCTCCGCATTACCATATATTAAAATATCGGCTTTAGCGTCAAACAAAACACTACGACGCACTTTTTCTTGCCAATAATCGTAATGAGCAACACGGCGTAAACTTGCTTCAATGCCACCTAAAATAAGTGGTACATCTTTATACGCTTCGCGGCAACGTTGTGAGTAAATGATTACCGCACGATCAGGGCGTTTACCACCAATATTGTCTGGCGTGTAGGCATCATCATGGCGCATGCGTTTTTCAGCTGTATAACGGTTAATCATCGAGTCCATGTTGCCAGCGGTTACACCAAAAAATAAATTGGGTTTACCCAGCGCCATAAACGCTTCTTTAGAGTCCCATTCTGGCTGGGCAATAATACCCACTCTAAAACCTTGCGCCTCAAGTACTCGGCCAATTACTGCCATCCCAAAACTAGGATGATCTACATAAGCATCGCCACTAATAATAATTATATCGCAGCTATCCCAGCCAAGTGCATCCATTTCTTCGCGTGTAGTAGGTAAAAATGGTGCTGTGCCATAACACTCTGCCCAATACTTTGGGTATGAGAATAAGGCGCGCTTAGCTTTAAGTGTGCTCATAAAGTTGACCGTTTAATAACAAAAGGCGCAAATTATACCCTATACCAACCTACCTTGATAGAGCACTACTTTGCTGTGCCGCGCGGTTTTAAAGTGAAGTTTCGTTATTTTTTAATACTTATACACCTAAATTAACTATTACTTTTTATAGGTTGTGGCTAAATATCTAGCTCAATTAAAAAATAGTTGCTATAAAATTAACCTCGAAAGTTAAGCACACCCGAGTTAATATGCTAAATTAATAATAAGTTATGAGTTTGTAACCTAATTTATCTGAGGTTTTTTTATTAAAATATTAAAAATGTTAGTGCAGCTTTTATTAGTTTTACTCTTACTTTTTATCGTTATTGGCCTATTACTACCACAGAGCTATAACGTAACAAAGAGTATTAACATTAATGCTAATACGCACATAGTAAAACCCTTAATCACTGATTTTTCGCAGTGGCATAAATGGTCGCCTTGGAAGAAGCTGGATCCCTCTGTAGAATTTTCCTTAGGTGAGCCAAGCACAGGGGTTGGTGCTCATCAATCATGGCAAAGTAAATGGGGCGCAGGTGAAATGACCACCACAGCGTTAAGTGCAAACAAAATGGTGTTGAATATTTTATTTGCTCAAGAACACATTATTGCCGCTAATGTAATATTTACGCAAAATGCAAAAACGGTCACGGTTACTTTTCAAATTACGGGGCAAGCCACGCTACCTTTAGTTTCTGGGTATGTGGCTGTGCTTAGTGAGCACATTTTAAGTAACGCAGTATCACTGGGGCTCAATAATTTAAAAACAGTAGCGCAGCTAAGTGATGCACAAACAATAATGGAAAGTCATGGCAGTCAAAACCGCACAAGCAAGAATTAATCTCGCTAATACCATAGAGTCGTTACTGGGTTATCCTATTATTAAAGTAGGCAATAATGAGGCATCCCATAATAATGAGCAAAGTTATGGCCCCCAAGGCAAGGTTAAACCGCTATATCGCATTAATAGCGACAATACCGTTTTAGCTAGAGCACAAAAAAGACAAGACTTACTGCTCATTAAACAACAGCAAAATATAGAAACAATTTTAGCTATGGCAATGGATTTTTGTCCTGACGTAGCCAGTAGTAAACAACCCGATGCCGATTGGGTAGAACACTTTGTAGCACTATGTGGTGATACCTCAAATCAATCTATGCAGTCACTTTGGGCAAAAATACTCACCGGTGAAACGCTTAACCCGGGGACTTTCTCAATAAAAAGTTTGCAAACACTTAAGCATATGACCCAGCGCGAAGCTGACTCTCTACAAAAGTGTGTATCCCTCTCTGGTTATAATGAAAAAGACGATAGCCACTTTATTTTACTAGGGTTTTATAAAAAACCATCACTATTTGATTTGTTACGTAAGGGCAATAAAGTATCTTTAAATCTAGGAAAAACAGGGATTAGCTTTCCTGATATATTAACTTTAATGGATTTAAATTTACTATATCGAAAAGAGATTGAGTCTGCGGTACTAAAAACTGGGCAAGAACTTACGTTATCGTTTTTATCACAAAAAGTAACGTTAAAAGCAAAAAATAGCGATTTAGTATTGAGTTATTATAAGTTTACGCAAACAGGTGATGAGCTATCTAAACTCATTAACTACCCGGTAAATAAAGTGTATAAGCAGTTACTTAATAGTGCACTTGAGAGTGAATTTGAACTAGCGTGGCATACTACTAAGTAGCAAAACCACGCTATATACTATTAATTAGCAGTGTAATTAAAAGTGTACTTGAATGCCCGCAAATGGACCCGATGCATCAATATTAGTGTTAATATCATCAACATCGTCTAGCTCTAATGTCATTGAGCGGTAACCTGCTTTAACAGCAACATCTATTGCTAGGTTATCAATAAATTCCCATGCAATACCCATTTGGTAATCTTGAACTTTGCTATCGTCAATTGCTACAAAGCTGCCCTCAAAAAACACGCTTAAACCGGTAAAAGGTAAGCCTGCTTCAGCGCGGCCGTAAACCAATGGTACAAAGCCTGAAAACTCAACAGTTTCAGTATAATCAGCGCCACCTTGTTGCGTAGTACCTTTAACTAAAATCTCACCATCAAACTGCTTAGCGTTAACACCCAAATCGATAGAGATTAAATCGTTATCAAAGATTTCGTAATAAAATGTGTAATCAATGTGAGTTAAGTCACTTACTGAATTAACCGTAGTACCTACAACGTAATCTGAACCATTAAAAGAAAATGTTTTATCCAGACGTGTAGAGCCGGTAAGCTCAAGCTCTGTGTATCTTAATTTAATATTAGGTACTAATGGCACTGGATGCTCAAGTGCAGCGTAGTAGCTTACGAAGGTTTCATCGTCAAAATTAAAATCTTGTGGTGCATTTCCTTTATAAGAAAAGCTTCCTTCGTTATCCGCTTTCCAGCCATCAACACCTACATACAAGCCTAATAAGGTATCAGCTTGCGCTGCAGGCGCTAAACATGCCATTGAAAGGGCTGCTGCTAAACAATACTTTTTCATTTTCTATCCTTGGGTCAATAATTCGCTAAGTTCAATAAGAGCCGCATTGGCTCTAGAAATATAATTTGCCATAACCAGTGAATGGTTTGCTACATAACCAAAACCATTCCCATTTAATATCATTGGGCTCCATACTGTTTCTTGAGTTGCCTCAAGCTCTCGTATAATTTGCTGCACACTTACGCGTGCATTCTTTTTCTCAAGTACATCGGCAAAGTCATATTCTACCGCTTGTAAGAAATGCAATAAAGCCCAAGTAGCACCGCGCGACTCATAAAATACATCATCAATGTCTAACCATGGCGTTTTTGCTTGCTGTTGTAATGGAGAAAAAGTGGCTTGTGTATTTGATGTATTACCCGCTAAATCAGTGTTTACTTTATCTTGGCCTACACTAGCGCTTAAACGCTGACTCAAGCTACCTAAACGCTTTTCAGCTTCTTTTAGCCAACTGCGCAAGTTATCGGCGCGAGCATAGAATTGACTGTCACGCTCATGGTCATTCGCTATTTGAGTACGATATACCAATAAGTAATCAATGCCTTTTTGGTACTCACCTTCAGCGCTTGGCCACGCCCACGCTTCAGAGCTAATATTAAACTGCGGCTGTGCTTTTTTTAGAGCTTCGTGTTCAGTTGATTGCGATTGCGAACGGCTAAAATCTTTACGCATAGAAAGGGCTAAATCACGCACCATTTCGAGTGCGCCATATTCCCACGCAGGCATATCGTCCATTATTATACTTGGCGGCAAAACATCATTTGATAAATAACCGCCTGGCTTTTCGAGTAACGTACTTGCTACCGTTATTAATGTTGATGTTGTTGTATAACCAATAACAAATTGCTCATTACGTTGCTGGGCTTGCTGCTTTGCTTTTTCTACCACATTAAAACGAGCAGGCTCCGTACTCCAATAAACAGCTATTGCGTAAAAAATAATTAGTAATATAGCTAATGCTGCAACTATTTTCCCTTTATGTTGTGACATTGATCCTCCTAATGATGAGTATGTTGTTTTGATGCTTGTGATTGTTCTGCTTGTGATGCAAGCGATACCACCTGAGCATTGGTAAATACACGGTTGCCATCACTAAAATATAGTGTGAGTTTACGTTGTTGGCCTACTTTTAACGGTTCTTGTGGTTCAAAAATCATTAAATGATAGCCACCAGGCTTAAAATCGATTTGTTGATGGGCGTTAATTGTTAACGATTCAACTTTTTGCATTTTCATCATGCCATCTACGTGCAAGTGCTCATGAATTTCAACGCGACCTAAGCCATCAATAGTTGCTTTAGTCAACGTAGCCACAGTATCACTATGATTTATAATACTTAAATAACCTACACTTGAAGTTGTGGCAGGTAAAAACTCCCTTACTTGTGCATTACTAACCTTAATAATAGCAACATCCGCATCGTGATTATGCCCTGAATGTGCCATCGATGATGATGAAAAAAGACTTAAAACCGACACCAAAACAATTGAAATACACTGTTTAATCACCACTCTAATCCTTGTTAAAACATAATGCTAAGTATCAAATTTAACATAGTTCAGTTGCAATAGTCAGTTAATTTGGAGTTAAGATGCTACTTTTTTGTTATCAGCTACTAACCAGCAAAGTACCGCAATAAATAGTAACGGCCAAGCAATCATCAGCGATCCAAATAAAAATGCCAATACAGTTCCGACTAATGCAACTGCTGCTGCGCCAACTAATCCTATCGTTATTAGTACTGTAACAGCTACAAAAATAATAATAGCCGCTAAAGCTCCTATTAGCTCAAGCCCAGTCCAACTTGTATCTGCAATCCAAAGCGGTAATTGCCAAGTATCAAAGTGCACCGCAGAGACAACATCAGTAAAAAATAGTAAATAAACAATTATACATACGGCTAACGCTTTCATTTAGCTCTCCTTAATTCAATCTAAATGTAAATTAGCTTAAATTGCTTTTTCTTCTAGGCAGCAATGCGCAATAAAATAACCTAGTGCAATTGCAAACGGAAAACTCAAAAATAATAAAATAGTGACAAGTCGTGTTGACCACACAGGTAAATCTAATCGCTGCGCTAAACCACTGCACACACCAGATATTTTTTTATCAAGTGGATCTTTGTACCAACCACGTTTGCTGTTAAAACTATTCATAATTATCTCCTTAAGCACTCTGTTTTAAGTTAGTTTTTAAATCAGCTTTTAAGCGAGCTAATTCTGCATCTACTTGTTCGTTTTTCACCAAAGCGTCTATTTGTGCAGCTATAGTATTTTCTGAATCAGTAAGCTCGTACGCTTCTACCTGTGCTTCAATACCTTCTACGCGCTGCTCTACTTTCTCAAATCGAGAGAGTGCATGTGCAACTTTTTCACTTTGTAATTGGCTATTTATTTGCCCCCTTGCAGCCACTATATTGTGCCGCTGTACTAACTGTGTTTGCTTGGCTTTAGCCTCGGCTATTCTTTGTTGCAAACGCTGACAATCCGCTGTCATTTTAGTTATTGATTGCTGCAGCGTTTCTAGTTGCAGCTGCTTTGCTACAACTGTGTTACTAATGGTTTGTTTTTCAAGCAAAGCTGATTTTGCTAAATCATCTCGACCTCTCTCTATTGCTAGCTCAGCTTTATCCTGCCAATATACTAAATTGTTATTTTTATTTTCAATTTGACGTTTAAGTGTTTTTTCTTCGCACAACAAAGCCGCTGTCGTAATACGACACTCAGTAAGTGCATCTTGCATCTCGCTGAGCATTAAATTAAGTAATTTTTCTGGATCTTCTGCCTTGTCTAATATCGACACTATATTTGCTTGAACAATATCGGTTACGCGATTAAATATTCCCATCAGATTCTCCTGTTAACTTTTTAAGTGATTACACAAATTAGATTCCAAGAGTTATGCCAAGTAATAATATAAACAGTAAAACACATTAAATTCAGCAACTTAAACTTATAATTTATAAATTAAAGTTACTTTTAACTGAATATGATTAAGTGTAATTAGCCAATAAACTAAACTTTTGACTATTTTTTAGGATCATCGAGTAGGGTGAGGCTTATGCCTCATCCCTCTCACAGAACCGTACGTACGGACCTCGTATACGGCTCCTGTACCCTTCACATTTTATCAACTTATTTCCTAAACGCTGATAAAGCAAGCCATC
>NZ_JACJDO010000079.1:0-3391 GCF_014163535.1 Pseudoalteromonas sp. SR45-4 | reverse complement strand
AGCAGCTATTTTCAGCGCTAACTGCGTTGAATTTACTTGCAATAGGCCAGCTATTGACGCGTAAATTCGCCTTGTTTTCACTGAAAACCTCTGGCTAGAGAAAATAAAATTAAATATAACTATGACTCAATACGTTAGTAAATCTCTTAACCAGAGTTCAGATTAAGTAATTAATATAACAGAAGGTATTTTATTATGACCATTAAAGTAGGTATTAACGGTTTTGGCCGTATGGGGCGTTTAACGCTGCGCGCAGCGGTTGACTGGCCAAATATAGAGTTTATAAAAGTAAATGATATAGCGGGCGATGCTAAAACCCATGCCCATTTATTGGAGTTTGACTCAGTGCATGGGCGTTTACATCATCCTGTTACAGCCACTAATAATATTATTGAGGTTGGCAAACATAATATAACTGTAAGCAACCATAAAACCATTAACGACAACGATTGGTCTGGTTGCGATGTAGTAATAGAAGCCAGCGGTAAAATGAAAACGACCCAGTTACTAAATGCGTATTTAGCCCAAGGTGTTAAACGCGTGGTGGTGACCGCACCGGTAAAAGAAGAGGGCATTTTAAATATAGTAGTAGGGGTGAACGATCATCTTTATAAGCCAAGTGAGCACAAAATAGTTACTGCGGCCTCCTGTACCACCAACTGCTTAGCGCCTATTGTGAAGGTACTGCAACAAAAAGTGGGTATTAAACACGGCTCCATAACCACTATTCACAGTATTACCAACACGCAAACCATTATTGACGCACCACATAAAGACCTACGCCGAGCACGTTCTTGTGGCACAAGTTTAATACCAACAACAACAGGCAGCGCAACAGCCATTACGCATATTTTTCCTGAGCTTAAAGGTAAATTAAACGGCCATGCTGTACGTGTACCACTTACTAATGCCTCAATTACCGATTGTGTGTTTGAACTGCAGCGCAGCGTTAGTGAAGATGAAGTAAATGGCTGGTTTAAAAGTGCGGCTAATAACGAGCTTAAAGGTATTTTAGGTTACGAGGAAAAACCACTGGTATCGATTGATTACGCAACCGATCCGCGCAGCAGCATAATAGATGCGCTTTCAACTATGGTAATTAACAACACTCAGCTTAAATTATACGCTTGGTACGATAACGAGTGGGGCTATGCAAATCGTACTGCAGAGCTAATGCTAAAAGTTGGTTTAAGTGATCAATCAAATTAATAGGCTAATTTAATGTTTGCGCAACTAGCTAACTTACCAAGCTCACTAAAACAGTATTTTATCATTACCGGCAATTATTGGGCTTTTACTTTAACCGATGGCGCACTGCGAATGTTAGTGGTGCTGTATTTTCATCAGTTAGGTTATGGCGCATTAGCGATTGCTATGTTGTTTTTGTTTTACGAAATATTTGGCGTGATCACTAACTTAGTGGGGGGATGGTTAGGAGCGCAACTTGGCTTAAATAAAACCATGAATATAGGCTTAGGGCTGCAAATACTTGCGCTTGCTATGCTTTGCGTGCCAACAGATTGGTTAACGGTTGCTTATGTAATGGCAGCACAAGCGTTAAGTGGGATTGCCAAAGATCTTAATAAAATGAGCGCCAAAAGCGCGATTAAATATTTGGTGCCGCAAAACAGCAGTGGGCAAAGTCAATTATATAAATGGGTTGCCATACTTACAGGCTCTAAAAATGCATTAAAAGGAGTGGGCTTCTTTTTAGGTGGGGTACTGCTTACTTTATTTGGTTTTGTTGGTGCGTTGTTTACTTTAATCGTTTTATTGAGTGTTGCCTGGGTTATAAGTTTAGTCTTTTTAAAAGGCGATATAGGTAAGGCCAAAAACAAACCTAAATTTAAAACGTTATTCTCTAAATCTCGCGCTATTAATTTACTTAGCACAGCACGATTGTGTTTATTTGCCTCGCGAGACGTGTGGTTTGTAGTGGCTCTGCCCGTGTATTTAGCCACGCAATTTAACTGGAACCATACTTGGGTGAGTGGCTTTATGGCACTGTGGGTAATAGCGTATGGGTTAGTGCAATCGCAAGCACCGCGAATTACTGGGCAAGTTATTACCTCTGGTTTTAATACAGTTAATAAAGCATATAAATGGGTTACGCTATTGTGCGTTGTAACTGGCGTTTTAGCGCTGCTAATGCCATTTAATAGTGCGGTAAATTATACGCTTATAGTGGGCTTATTTATTTTTGGTGGGGTGTTTGCTGTTAACTCATCGCTACATAGTTATTTAATAGTGAGCTTTGCCAGCAGTGATGGTGTGTCGCTCGATGTAGGCTTTTATTACATGGCCAATGCCATGGGGCGCCTACTGGGTACTGTGCTTTCTGGTTGGGTATTTCAGCTTTATGGGTTAGTGGCGTGTTTATGGGTAAGTGTTTGCCTACTCATTATGGCTGCAATAGCCACCGCTTTTTTGGCTAAACATGAAGGCTAAACTTTTGTATGAGATTGCTGTTTTTACACTAAATTAATAGCTTCATTTTATAGATCAACTAAACTATATACGTTAATTAATTAAAGGGAGTGATGAATGCGGGAAATAGCGTTAGCAAAAAAGTTATTGTGGCTCTCAGTGGGAAGTATATTTATAACTGTATTAGTACTTTCGAGTATTTTATGGTGGCAGTTATCATTAAGTAATAAAGATTTAGCGACCAAGTCTGAAGAATATATAGTTGCTGAAGTAGAAGAAAAACTTAATGCAAACGCGGCTGTTTACGGTGAAAGAATAGCTGGGTTTATTAACGAAGCCTACCGAATTCCCTATACATTGGCAGCATTACTTAGCGACGCAGCCCAGCAAAATAGCTTAAACCGAGATACAGTGGTAAGTATTTACCACGCTATTATTGAAAAAAACACTCTTTTATCATCGGTTTACTCACAGTTTGAAGCCAACGCTTTTGACGGCCAAGATGCCTACTTTCAGCAAGGTTATAAACATTCTGTTGATGGTGCTGGCACACTTGAAGTATATATTACCCGCGACGAAAACGGTGTTATTGAACAGCAAAAAGTAGCTAACGCCGCAGATAAATACATTACAACACTTAACGAGTTTGGTATTCGAGAGGCACATTGGTATTTATGTGCTAAAGACACACTTAAGCCGTGTATTATGGAACCCTACCTATACGAAATTCCCTCTGGCGATTCGGTTATGCTAACGTCTTTAACAGTGCCTATTTTAAAATCAGGGCAGTTTATTGGTATTACTGGCGCTGACTTAACACTACCTACATTTCAAACCATTGACGTGGTCAACTAAATTCAGTCACCCTAGTTAAGAAACCATATCTAATGTTTCGGTTCGTTCTTCAAAGTCATTTGGGCTTTGATAATTTAAGTACGAATGTAAGCGACGACTGTTGTACCAC
>NZ_JACJDO010000078.1:0-3949 GCF_014163535.1 Pseudoalteromonas sp. SR45-4 | reverse complement strand
CAACAACTAATGCGATGGCATCAAGTTTAAATTCTTTGGAATACTTTTTACGTTTTGTCATTATCGATCTCCAGTTAAGTTGATTATCTCTTAACTTGGGTAGTCGAATCCATTAAACCACGTCACATGACAGAGCAGCTTTCTAAGCAACTTTATAATGGCAAAGCAAAAGTAACCTTGCTGAGTGATTTGGGATTAGTGGTTGGTAGCAGCCATTATAAATCTAAATTAGGGCGTCCTTTTAAAGAAGCTGTTAACGCAGTAACGATTAATAATTTAGAAAAGCTAAAAGATCACAGTGGTATTTTTAAAGCTAACGATCAGTATTTAGTTAATTACCCAATTAATATTAAGCTTGCTAATAGGCAGTGGTCGTTAATTATAGAAGTACCAGCAGAGCTTGCACTGGCCGGGCCGCAAGCACTTTCGCAAAATATGCAGCAAACTGCGCAGTCACTAGGGGTTATTATTTTAATAACTGGTTTAGCAATTGCAGTTGTTGCTTTTATTATTATGAAGCTAGTTATTGGCAGTATTGTTGCTCCACTGCAGCAAATTCAGCAACGCGTTGATAACCTTGCCAGCTCGGAGGGCGACTTAACCCATACGCTGCATGTAGAGTCGCATGCAGAGCTAATTGCATTAGCCGATGGCTTTAATCGATTTTTAACTAAGCTTAGAGTGTTAATTGCACAGCTAAAAGATGTGTCTGATCAAACTAAGCAGCAAGGTGAAATTGCCCAGCATATTGCTATTGATACTAAACATAATGTACAGGCGCAGTTTCACGAAATTGAAAGCGTAGTTACCGCAATGAATGAAATGAGCGCAACTGCGCTTGAAGTTGCTCGCGCATCAGAACAATCGGCGCAACAAGCGGGTGAAATTAATAACTTAGTGGTAAGCAGTGAAACGAGTTTGTCATCAGCCATGAGCCAAGTTAAAACCATGTCTGAGGAAATCAAAGAAGCTAACCAAGCGGTGCAAAAAGTGGCGTCGCGCAGTAACGATATAACGCAAATTTTAGATGTGATTCGTACTATTTCAGAGCAAACCAATTTACTTGCGCTAAATGCTGCAATTGAAGCTGCACGAGCGGGTGATCATGGTCGAGGCTTTGCGGTTGTTGCAGACGAAGTGCGTGCACTGGCGTCAAAAACGCGCTCATTAACCGATGATATTAGTCGATTAATTGATAGCTTGTTGCTTGAAGTAGGTAATGCCTCAACGGTTATCGAAAAAGGCGTAGTGCGGGCACAAAGTGCAGTTGATGAAACTTCAGTAGCGTTTGATGCACTGCATAGCGTGGTAGTTAAAGTGGACGAAATTACTAATCAAATTACGCATATTGCTACCGCAGCTGAAGAGCAAAGCTTAGTGAGCGAAGAAATAAACCGTAATTTAACGCTGATATCAGACGCGGCTTCGCAGCTATCTGATTTATCTTCACAAGCAGGCGACAGCAGTGAAGTACTTAATAAATTAGTTGCGCAACAAGACTCAGAACTTAATAAGTTAAAAACGTAATAGTTATTTAGCACTGAGACAAAATAAAAACGGCAGTAATTTAAATTACTGCCGTTTTTGTTCAAATAACTAAAATGAGACGTTTATAAGCTTTTTATGATCTTAAACATTTGATCTATCATTGGCTGAGCCAGTGACTCAACACCCGGGCGATTAAAATAACCACGTAAACCAGTAAACTGCACTTCAAAAAAGCGTGCATACTCTTGCGCAGATATATTATTACTTAACTCATTTTTTGCTATTGCTTGTTCAAAAAGAACCGAAAGGTAGTTTTCAAATTTATCAATTAAATCTAAGCTTAGTTGATATAAATTGCTGTCTTTATCTGCAAATTCACAGTTGGCCTTTACCAGCATACAAATAGCACTAGGCGCACTTTCTTTTTTTGTTATTACATTTTCAACAAAAGCGCGCAGCCCACCCAAAATAGTATCTGATGTGGATAGGCACTCTTTAATCTGGCTCTCCATTTGTACTGTGTAGTCTCGTAAAGATTCAATATAAAGCCCTTCCTTAGAGCCAAAAGCAGAGTAGATACTGCCAGGTCGCATATTAATAGCTTCTTGTAAATCACGCGTCGATGTTGCATGAAAACCCTTTTCCCAAAATAGCTGACTTGCAAGGCGGACAACTGTCTCACGCTCAAACTTAATCTTATTCGCCATCTCATTTCTCAATTATTTGAACACATGCTCAATTTTAACTTGAACAACCGCTCAAAATCAAATAGTATGTGTCTCGAAGTTAACTAACTAATTATTTATTGGAGCTAAACATGACAGAATTTACTTTATATACAGCAGAAAATGCACCTGAAGAATCAAAATCTCTTATGGCCGATTCAGTAGCTGCGTTTGGTATGGTACCGAATCTACATGCAGTAATGGCAGAAGCACCTACTTTACTTAAAGGTTATCAAGTACTGCATGAGCTGTTTCAAAACACGTCATTTAATGCTGAAGAATTAACGGTTGTATGGCAATCAATTAACGTTGAACATAACTGTCATTATTGTGTGCCAGCCCACAGTGCAATTGCAGCGTCAATGAAAGTTGATCAAGGTATTGTTGATTCGCTAGTAAATAAAACACCACTTGCTGATCCTAAGCTTGAAGCACTTCGTGAAACCACACTTGCAATGGCACGTGACCGCGGTGTGATAAGTGATGAGCAGATTGAAAAGTTTTTTGCAGCGGGTTATGGCAAGCAACAACTGCTTGAAATTATTGTAGGCTTATCGCAAAAAGTAATGAGTAACTACACTAACCACCTTGCAGATACGCCAGTTGATGAACCATTTAAAAAATTCATAAAGTAGTTTATAAATTCTAAGTAGTTATGAAAAAGGCAGCCTTGGCTGCCTTTTTCAATTAAATGTTGTTATAAACGCTTTATTGAAACTTAACCTGATGGTTACTGCGTGTATAGGTTCGGGTTGCAGGTTTAGTCCACTCGCCTTTTTTTAAGTACGAGGTTGATACAATAAATTCATCACCTTTAATTTCGCTGGTAGACTTAACTTTAGTTATGCCTTCTTTATTTCCCGTTACTTCTTCATAGGCTACAAACTGAGTAGGGCTAAGTATCTTCATTGTGCCTTTAGTGTAAAACCCCGCCGTAGTGAAATAATAAAATACTAATGAGTCTTTTTTACTATCGTAAAATATCATCGACTCGCCGCCATACTCTCCTTCATTGATTGAATGTATAGTACGAATAGCTTTACCGTTTAAAGCCCGCTGCCATTTATTAATGTCTTGCTTTGGCTTTGCGCCTTCAGGGACTGTAAAATTAGCCTGCCATGTGCCTAAATATGGCTTAAATGCGCTGAGCTCTTTAGCTAAATCAGCTGGCTGTGCATTTACAGTGGTTGTAAATACAATGCAAAAGGTTAGTATCAGTGTTTTTAAATATGACATAATTACTGCCTAGTATAAGTGAATCTGGGTATGGCCTAGATACAGTATAGGTGAGAGTTACTTGATTAAAAAAGCATTATTACTTTTTTCGATTGGTTTTATGTGTGTATTAACCGTAGGAGGGCTGTTTAGCTATTGGCCTACAATTGCCGCAAGTGTGTACGTAGTTATGAGTACAATTACCATTTTAGTTTATAAATGGGACAAACGTTTGGCCATGAGTAAAAAGCAGCCAGTGGTGAGAGTGCCAGAGCGAACTTTACACCTCTTAGCATTATTATGTGGCTGGCCGGGGGCGTTAATCGCTCAGCAATGGTTTAGGCATAAATCACAAAAGCGTATTTTTATAGCCGTACTTTGGCTCACCATAATTATTAACTGCAGTGCGTTATTTGGCGGCTACTATTATTGGCAACTAGGGTAAAACATTACTCGTAGATAGCTTAAAGTAGTTCAAAAAATGACTATTAATTAAAATATTAAATATTAAAATATTAAAA
>NZ_JACJDO010000077.1:0-4416 GCF_014163535.1 Pseudoalteromonas sp. SR45-4 | reverse complement strand
TTAAGTGCAAGAATATAATCTGCTTTTTGTTGGATGATTTGTTTTGCTATTTCTTGTTGGCATCCCATCGCATCTAACGTAATGATACTGTTTTCAATATCGAGCAGGGTGAGTAATTCTGGTATTGCGGTGATTTCATTTGTTTTATTATCAACAGCCGTCTGCCCAAGCACTAACTGGTGTTGGCAACTCCATGCACTGACCGTGTGTAAGGCACTTTTTCTGTCTTTTGTGGTAAATGAACGCCGTGCGGTTTTGCCATCGATAGCGATGATATCTGCACCTGTAGTTTCAATCAGTGATGATATCCAAGATTGAAATGCCCTTTCTATTTCATTTGCTTTTAACCGACACATGACGCGACTCGAATTCAAGTATTAAGTGCAATAATTAACGCGCCACAGCATTAGCATATTTTGCAGTAATACTGGATCACGCCTTACACGTAAGGACTTTTGATAAAAGTTAATCCGGGTTTTCATATCACAGACTCCGGCTCAGTTAATTGATAAGCCGCACCCAATGCGTAGTAATATTGCGTTTCTAATTGCTGTGCTAGGTCTAGGGTTGGTTTAAAATCAATCACTTTAACTTGTAAAAACTCAGCCAACTCTGCTCTAAGTGTTAGTGACGTCAAATCGTCACACTGTAGCTGAATACTGCGAATAGGTGGCTGCTTCAACTGGCTCTCAAAAAAGTCCATAGAACGCTGAATTTCAAGTCCAAATGCCTCTACCAACTCTTGGCTTTGATCTTTATCTGACATACCCAGTAAGCCATTTAAACGCCGAGTAAGTAATAGCTGCCCATCGCGAATAATTAAAATACGTGGCTCAAAGCTGGCATGCTGCACAATGAGCATGTGGGCGTCTTTACTCGTGCCGAGTAGAGTTACAAGAGTCATTTCCTCTGATGTCATAGTCCGTAAAAGAGGCTTTACCTGCTTAAAACTATCTATAAACGGCAATAACTGCAGCTTACTGGTAATAAACACGTTCATTTTTTTACTTTGCATCGGCAATGTAATTGGATAATCAATAAAATCAGCAACAATATTTTCAGGATCAATATCGACTAGATCTTTCGTTGTCCACGGTAGCGATTGAATGATCTCTTCATCACTTAGTGCGGGTTTTTCTATTTGTACAATTTGATAAAGAGAATGAGGAATAACTAAGTTCACTGCGCACACATCACTACTAACCTGTTGCGTACATAGCGTAATTGCAGCAGTATAGTCATGTTTTTCAGTGATCTCTACACTGTGATATTTGTGTATTTTCCAGTGTCCATACTGTTTTTTTAAACAGACTGCATTAACGGTATTAGCATATGTTGCTACACCCACAACTGTATTTTTATCTAAACTACGCTTGAACAAGGAAAACAGTGAAAACAGTTTTCTTTTCATATAGCTACTATTATTATTAGTCGATGTACTAACTGCCGTACATTTTCATTACTTTGCCAAGTGATTATCATAAACAATGTTAAATAAACTTAAAATAAATGAAAACAACCAAATACAACAAATAGATAGTGATTTATTAAAGCGCAAAAATATATTTTTAGGCGTTAAGCGCGATGATCTACTCCACCCCCTCATAAGTGGAAATAAATGGCGAAAGCTTAAATACAATTTAGCCCAGATGCAGGCGCTTAAAAAAACTGAATTACTCACTTTTGGTGGTGCTTTTTCTAATCATATTCATGCGTGTGCGGCGGCTGGCAAGTTTTTTAATATAAAAACGCACGGGATTATTCGCGGCCCAGAACTAGACCCTAACAATCCTACACTTTTGTTCGCACAGCAATGTGGTATGCAGCTACACCCAATCACACGTATAGAGTACAAACAACGTAGCCAAAGCGATTATTTAACGCAGTTGCAATCGCGTTTCCCTAATGCCTATATTTTACCTGAAGGTGGGACAAATAAACTGGCGCTTGAGGGTTGTAAAGAGCTTGCCCTGAGCTTACCTAAGCACGACTACTTAGTTTGCCCCACAGGAAGCGGTGGCACCTTAGCGGGGCTTATTGAAGGCAGTTCAGTTAATACAACGGTACTGGGAATTGCGGTACTAAAACAAGCTGACTATTTACGCGATGAAATTAAAGCGCTTAGCCCTAAAGCCGCTTCACAAACTAATTGGCAATTATTATGTGATTTTCATGGTGGTGGTTATGGTAAGTTTTCTGCCGAACTTTGGCAGTTTTGCCAATACATGAAAACTGAGCACCAACTGCCATTAGAGCCTATTTATACTGGTAAAATGATGCATGCTTTGTGGCAATTAATTGCGCAGGACTACTTTGCGCCAGGCAGTAAAATTATTGCGGTTCATACGGGTGGGTTACAAGGATTAGATGGTTTAAAATACAGAGGACTTATTTAAAATTAATGAAATACGGTTTGTGTAAAATCAGGCAACAACTGCGTAAAATAAAACCCCTGCGCGGCATCTACCCCTAAAATAGTAAGCATTTGTAGCTCTTGTTTGGTTTCTACGTCACTAGCAAATACCGCTATATTTAATAACTGGCAAGCATTTACAATGTTTTTTACACAACTTTGTTGATGCGTGCTTGCCTCTATTGAGTGCACTAAATCGTAGGCTAATTTAACTCCTAAAACTTGTGGATAATTAACCAGTTGAATAATATGGTCGCTACTTTTAATACCATCAATAATAATCTGATAATTTAGCTTAGTTATTATTTTTAATACGCCTTGTAAACGTATTTGATATTTAAAAAAGTCTGCTGCATTTATTTCAAATTGTAGTTTATGCTCTATTTTAAAATCGCTTACTTGCGTTATTAGCCATTGCCAAAACGCTTTGTTAAACCAATTTTTAGGATGTAAGCTAATGCTAATAATTGCGGCTGAAGTATCTGCTAGTAATAGCTTTTTAACTTTGATGATAATTGCTTGATCAAATAAAAATGCGTCTTGATCATTATCTAGCTGATTAATGCCAGCATTAGCTAGCAGCAACTCATTAGCGCCACCGCGTACTCTAATCAACACTTCATGTTGCAAAATACGCCCACTATCGAGTTCAAATAAAGGCTGAAAATAAATTACAAATTTATTTTTTTTAATGCTTTTTATTATTTGGTTATTCGAAAATATATTTACTCGGCTATGGCTTATTCCCAAGCGATGACAATGCTGTAATGGGCTTTGCTGCGATAAAGTTAACGCAGACTTTGCTTGTTGATAAACCAGTGTTTGATTAGCACTTGCTCTGTAATTACACAGGCCTATTTTTACATTTTTTGCCGTTAAGTGTTTTTGATGCTTTTTACATATTGTTAGTGCACAAAAATTTAAGCGCTCAATGTACAGCTCTAACTTAATGATTGGAATATGCTTTATGGTTACCGCTAAGTTACCCGCACTTAATAATTTAACTGAAATATAGTTTAACGCAGGTAAGTTTTTTGCAAGTAGAATTTTAAAACTAGCTTCTAGATCAGTACTGGGATCAAAATGACAATGACACTCGATCAGGGCAAATATATTATAAGCTGCAGCCGTACTCTCACTCAAAGGGCGATCATTATCTAAAGTATTAGTAGGCGCTGTTTCTGCCTCTATTTTATGCTTTACATTACACCTTGATTTCAATGGCGCTACTAGAGTTGCTAAATGAGTAACCCAGCGAGTTGCCGCTAATATAATTAAATTTAGCAACACAACAAGATGAGCCTTAAAGCGGTTAATAAACTTAAGCTTACCCTTTTGCATAATGCACTCGCTAGTTAAATTACTAGCTAAAGTGTTGTCTAAGATCCCAATAAGCACAAGGTAATAGTAAAAGTTTAGTATTGCATTTATAGCTAATAAATAATGTTTATAAACTTCTCTAAATAACTTAAAGCGTTACGCCCCATTTAGCTCTTGTACTATAAACGCTTTATGCGGACCCGCTGCTGGGGCGCTAGTAATAGAGTGTAAAAATGCCTCAAGAGCTTTTTTTCTTTGCTCGTTAACGATAAAGGCTGCAGTATTTTAGATGTTTGTGGTGACAAAGGATCGTTAGGATCTTTAGGATCTTTAGGATCTTTATTAAAAACAAAGCCGCCGGCATTATAAATATTTAAAACACCTGCAATAGAAGGAAACACGCCATTATGCATCCACGGCTTACTATTCATCACATTTCTTAAGCTGGGAGTTTTGAATTTGCCTATATCGGCTGCTCGCTGTATGAAGTTAACCGCCTTGATATTGGCACACATTTATCATCATTTATCTAAACTAAGCAGAGTAAGTCCTAAAAAACATCGAGTAGGGTGAGGCTTTTGCCTCATCCCTCTCACAGAGCCGTACGTACGGGCCTCGTATACGGCTCCTGTATTCTTCTATCCCTTCGGCTTATTTTCTAAACGCCGATTGAGCAAGCCATC
>NZ_JACJDO010000076.1:1750-3341 GCF_014163535.1 Pseudoalteromonas sp. SR45-4 | reverse complement strand
TTAACTCTTATGAGTTGATTGATTGGTATCTACTTTAGTATTCAATATTGACTTCTGGCGAAGTTAAACTGTCACACAACAAAGACCCGTTTGGGTTGTATGGTTAAGTGACTAAGCGTACACGGTGGATGCCTTGGCAGTTGGAGGCGATGAAGGACGTATTAACTTGCGATAAGCCTAGTCAAGCTAGTAAAAAGCACTTGAGACTAGGATTTCCGAATGGGGAAACCCACCTGCTTGCAGGTATCGTTAACTGAATACATAGGTTAACGAGGCGAACGCGGAGAACTGAAACATCTAAGTACCCGTAGGAAAAGAAATCAACCGAGATTCCGAAAGTAGCGGCGAGCGAAATCGGAACAGCCCTTAAGCTTATTATGTGTTAATGGAAGGCTGCTGGAAAGCGCCACGATACAGGGTGATAGTCCCGTACATGAAAAGACATTTTAAGTGAAATCGAGTAGGTCGGAGCACGTGAAACTTTGACTGAATATAGGTGGACCATCATCTAAGGCTAAATACTCCCAACTGACCGATAGTGAACCAGTACCGTGAGGGAAAGGCGAAAAGAACCCCTGTGAGGGGAGTGAAATAGAACCTGAAACCGTGTACGTACAAGCAGTAGGAGCCCACTTGTTGGGTGACTGCGTACCTTTTGTATAATGGGTCAGCGACTTATATTTTGTAGCGAGGTTAACCGATTAGGGTAGCCGTAGGGAAACCGAGTCTTAACTGGGCGAATAGTTGCAAGGTATAGACCCGAAACCCGGTGATCTAGCCATGAGCAGGTTGAAGGTTGAGTAACATCAACTGGAGGACCGAACCCACTAACGTTGAAAAGTTAGGGGATGACTTGTGGTTAGGAGTGAAAGGCTAATCAAACCGGGAGATAGCTGGTTCTCCCCGAAATCTATTTAGGTAGAGCCTCGGACGAATACTTACGGGGGTAGAGCACTGTTAAGGCTAGGGGGTCATCCCGACTTACCAACCCTTTGCAAACTCCGAATACCGTAAAGTAATATCCGGGAGACACACGGCGGGTGCTAACGTCCGTCGTGAAGAGGGAAACAACCCAGACCGCCAGCTAAGGTCCCAAAGTCATAGTTAAGTGGGAAACGATGTGGAAAGGCCCAGACAGCCAGGAGGTTGGCTTAGAAGCAGCCATCCTTTAAAGAAAGCGTAATAGCTCACTGGTCGAGTCGGTCTGCGCGGAAGATGTAACGGGGCTAAACTATGCACCGAAGCTGCGGATTCATCTTAGGATGAGTGGTAGGGGAGCGTTCTGTAAGCCGTTGAAGGTGACCCGGGAGGGTTGCTGGAGGTATCAGAAGTGCGAATGCTGACATGAGTAACGATAATGGGAGTGAAAAACTCCCACGCCGGAAGACCAAGGGTTCCTATCCCATGTTAATCAGGGTAGGGTAAGTCGACCCCTAAGGCGAGGCCGAAAGGCGTAGTCGATGGGAAACAGATTAATATTTCTGTACTCGATATAATTGCGATGGGGGGACGGAGCAGGCTAAGCAAGCATGGCGTTGGTAGTCCATGTGAAAGTGAGTAGGGCGTTTGTTTAGGTAAATCCGGACGAACA
>NZ_JACJDO010000076.1:0-1650 GCF_014163535.1 Pseudoalteromonas sp. SR45-4 | reverse complement strand
GGTGATGAAGTTGCTGATGCCATACTTCCAGGAAAAGCCTCTAAGCTTCAGATTATATGGAATCGTACCCCAAACCGACACAGGTGGTCAGGTAGAGAATACTAAGGCGCTTGAGAGAACTCGGGTGAAGGAACTAGGCAAAATCGTACCGTAACTTCGGGAGAAGGTACGCTCCTATCTGTGATGAGACTTGCTCTCTAAGCGGACGGGAGCCGCAGTGACCAGGTGGCTGGGACTGTTTATTAAAAACACAGCACTGTGCAAAATCGCAAGATGACGTATACGGTGTGACACCTGCCCGGTGCCGGAAGGTTAATTGATGGGGTTATCCTTAGGGAGAAGCTCTTGATCGAAGCCCCGGTAAACGGCGGCCGTAACTATAACGGTCCTAAGGTAGCGAAATTCCTTGTCGGGTAAGTTCCGACCTGCACGAATGGTGTAACCATGGCCACGCTGTCTCCACCCGAGACTCAGTGAAATTGAAATCGCAGTGAAGATGCTGTGTACCCGCGGCTAGACGGAAAGACCCCGTGAACCTTTACTACAGCTTGGCACTGAACATTGAACCTACATGTGTAGGATAGGTGGGAGACTTTGAAGATGAGACGCTAGTTTTGTTGGAGTCAACCTTGAAATACCACCCTTGTAGTTTTGATGTTCTAACGTTGGCCCCTGAATCGGGGTTACGGACAGTGCCTGGTGGGTAGTTTGACTGGGGCGGTCTCCTCCTAAAGAGTAACGGAGGAGCACGAAGGTTGGCTAAGTACGGTCGGACATCGTACGGTTAGTGTAATGGTAGAAGCCAGCTTAACTGCGAGACAGACACGTCGAGCAGGTACGAAAGTAGGTCATAGTGATCCGGTGGTTCTGAATGGAAGGGCCATCGCTCAACGGATAAAAGGTACTCCGGGGATAACAGGCTGATACCGCCCAAGAGTTCATATCGACGGCGGTGTTTGGCACCTCGATGTCGGCTCATCACATCCTGGGGCTGAAGTCGGTCCCAAGGGTATGGCTGTTCGCCATTTAAAGTGGTACGCGAGCTGGGTTTAGAACGTCGTGAGACAGTTCGGTCCCTATCTGCCGTGGGCGTTTGAGAATTGAGAGGGGTTGCTCCTAGTACGAGAGGACCGGAGTGAACGAACCGCTGGTGTTCGGGTTGTCATGCCAATGGCATTGCCCGGTAGCTACGTTCGGAACTGATAAGCGCTGAAAGCATCTAAGCGCGAAGCAGGCCTCGAGATGATTTCTCACTAGAGCTATAAGCTCTCTGAAGGGCCGTTGGAGACTACAACGTTGATAGGCAAGATGTGGAAGTGCTGTGAGGCATTAAGCTAACTTGTACTAATTACCCGTGAGGCTTAACCATACAACGCCAAACGCGTTTTATGTGACAGTTCAAGCAAGAAGTTAATATGACTAAAGTAGATATTTACGCAAAGACTTAAAAAATATTATCAGATATTTTCCAAATTCAGTTAATTTGTAGTGATACGAATTAACGCCCTAATTTGCTTGGTAACAATAGCGTTTTGGACCCACCTGACCCCATGCCGAACTCAGTAGTGAAACGAAACAGCGCCGATGATAGTGTAGCATTTGCTATGTGAAAGTAGGACATTGCCAGGCTCCAAATTGTAGAAAGCCCGA
>NZ_JACJDO010000075.1:0-5343 GCF_014163535.1 Pseudoalteromonas sp. SR45-4 | reverse complement strand
CTAGAACCTAGAACCTAGAACCTAGAACCTATCTTTTTCTTTTTATCCATGCTTTAATTACTGCGCAAAATAAGCACCCATCGAGTGTGATGGACAATTATAATATTTAAAAAACACTGGGATTCTGCACAATGGCGTTACGCTGTAAATCACTCATTACCTCTTTCGCATTTTTAGCAATGACAGGCTGTACAATTATACCAGGCAGCCATTTTGAAGGCATAGAGCCTGGTAATCAAACAACTAATCTTGAGCAAGAGCTCGAAAAAGTAAACATTCAAATAATTGACTCATCGCTTATTTCACAACAAAAAAATGCACGTAAAGCGGTAAAGCCAATTTCTAGCCTAGTAGGTGTTAACACCCGCGATTATCAATATAAATTAGGTGTGGGCGATGTAGTAACAGTAGGTGTTTGGGACCATCCCGAACTTACTATACCGGCAGGCACACAACGTACAGCTGAGTTCGACGGCTTTAAAGTGCAAGAAGACGGCACGGTAACTTACGCTTATGCATCTAATATACCAGCAGCAGGGCATACAATCAGCGAACTGCGTAAAGATTTAGTAACTCGTTTAGCCCGTGTGATAGAAAACCCGCAAGTAGACGTGAAAATAGTAAGTTTTAAAAGTCAAAAAGCGTATGTAACGGGTGAAGTAAAACAGCCTGGTGTATACCCAATTACCGATACTCCACTTACCTTAATTGATGCTATTAACCAAGCGGGTGGCTTAACCGAAGCCGCTGATTGGCGCACGGTTACTTTTACACGTGGCGATAAAACAGAAGTAATAAAGCTAGAAGATTTTTACGCTAATGGCGATATTTCTCAAAATCGGTTACTTCAACATGGCGATATAGTGCATGTTAACCGTAATGATAAACAAAAAGTATTTGTATTAGGTGATGTTAATAAAGCAGGTTCAGTAAAGCTTAATCGTTATGGCTTAAACTTGGCCGAAGCATTGAGTGACTCAGGCGGCTTGAACGAAGGCACTGCTGACGCAAACGGTATATTTGTTCTGCGTAAAAGTAATGTAGAACAAACTGGAGTAATTGCAGATGTATACCAATTGCATGCTAAAAACATAGCTGCATTGGTGTTGGCTGAGCAGTTTGAATTACAACCGCACGATATTGTATATGTAACATCAGCACCCTTGGCACGTTGGAACCGCGTAATAAGCTTATTATTACCATCAATTGCTACCGTGGACAGTGTTGACGATATAACTGCTAACTAAGGATTTATTAAGATGTTTGATTCTGTATTAGTGGTGTGCGCCGGCAATATTTGTCGCAGTCCTACTGCTGAATATGTATTAAAAGCTAAGCTTGAAGGCAAAAATATAACAGTGTCGTCAGCTGGCTTAACTGCACTCGAAGGCAAAGGAGCTGATGCTACTGCAAAAAAAATAGCCCAAGCACACGGTATCAATATGGACCCACACCAAGGGCGCCAACTTACTTCGCAACTAATTGCACAGAACAGTGTTATTTTAGTCATGGAGCAGCGTCATTTAAATGATTTACATAGCCAATACCCAGAGGCACGTGGTAAAACATTTTTATTAGGTAAATGGATTGATAACACTGAGGTTCCCGATCCGTACCGTCAAAGCCAAGAGGCATTTGAGCACGTATATACATTAATCGACAGCGCTTGTAGCGCTTGGCAAAAGTATTTATAAGGAATGGCTAATTTAATGAATACCCAGCCTAATAGCAGCACACCCAAGCAGACAAATAGTTCAGCTTCACAGTCACAAGAAATAGATTTAATGGCATTGTTAGGTGCTTTAATCGACCGTAAATATTTTATAATTGCATTAACAGCACTATTTATGTTTGTGGGTGTTGTTTATGCGGTTTTAAGTCAGCCGGTTTACCAAGCAACAGCGATGCTCCAAGTTGAAAGCAGTGGTAGTTCAGTGCCTGGTTTAGACGATATGGGCGGTATGTTTGAAAGCACCTCTGCAGCGGTAACCGAAATAGAACTCCTTAAATCGCGCAGCATTATAGGCGAAGCAGTCGACGCTTTAAATTTAGATATAACAGTAGAGCCTAAATTATTCCCATATATTGGTAACCGTGCATTTCGTACATTTACGCCTCTGCAAGAAAATGATTTAGCTGAGCCAAGTTTTGGTGCAAGTTCATATGCATGGGGTGGCGAAAGCATTAATGTATTTAGGTTCGATGTACCGCGCAACGCAATTAACCAAACATATACTTTAATAGCGCAAGCAAATAATAGCGTTGCATTATTAAATGGCGATGACGAGCAAATATTAGCGGGTAAAGTCGGTGAAGAGCTAACTAATGGTAAGTTTAGCTTAACAATACGCAGCTTAAATGCTCGTCCAGGCACAGAGTTTTTATTGAGTCGTAAAGATCGTCTTAACACAATTTTAGACCTACAAACGGCAATTGGTGCAAGCGAGAAAGGAAAAGATTCAGGAATAATTGATTTAAGCTTACAAAGCACTAAACCAAATTACGCCGAAACTGTGCTTAACAAAGTCGCAGCTATATATGTACGCCGTAATGTAGAGCGTAGTAGCGCTGAGGCACAAAAGTCGCTTGAGTTTTTAGAGGTTCAGCTCCCTGAAATTAAAAAGCAATTAGAGCATGCAGAGCAGCGCTTTAACGACTATCAAATAAAACGCCAAACTATAAATATAACGCTAGAAACCCAAGGCATATTAGAGCAAGTGGTACTGCTAGAAACAAAGTTACAAGAGCTTGAGCTTAAACGTTTAGAAGTGGGTCGTAAATTTAAAAAAGACCATCCAACATATCAGGGCATTATTGAGCAAATTGCAGCGGTTAATAAACAAAAGCAACAATTCATTGGCGAAGTAGGTGGCTTACCCGAAACGCAACAAGAGCTACTACGCTTAAAGCGTGATGTAGAAGTAAGTAACCAAATTTATACATTGCTACTAGGTAAAGCCCAAGAACTAGATATCGTTCGTGCAGGCACGGTAGGTAATGTACGTATAATCGATTACGCTGAGGTTAATACCAGTAAGCCGGTAAAACCTAAAAAAGCGCTAATAGTAGTAATGGCAACCATGTTAGGTGGGATGCTAAGCGTCGCTATTGTATTAGTACAAAAAGCAATGCATAAAGGTGTAGAAGATCCAGCTGAAATAGAAGCACTCGGTATACCTGTTTATGCGAGCGTGCCACATTCAGATCACCAAGAAAAACTAACCGGCTTTGTAACAAGAGCACGCAAAGGTAAAATACCTAAAGCCAAAACCATATTAGCACTCGACAACCCTGCCGATTTATCAATAGAGGCACTGCGTAGCTTACGTACCAGTCTGCACTTTGCGATGATGGAAGCTAAAAATAATATTATTGCTATATCGGGTCCAAGTCCAGGCGTAGGTAAATCATTTATATCGGTTAACTTAGCGAGTATATTGGCGCAAAGCGGTAAAAAAGTACTTATAATTGATGCCGATATGCGCAAAGGCTACTTACAAACACAATTTAATATAACTGCCGAAAATGGCCTAAGTGATTATTTGTCAGGGCGTTTAAATTTAAGTGAAGTGACTCACGACACTAAAGTAACAGGCCTTGATGTTATTACTCGTGGACAAATACCGCCTAATCCGTCTGAATTACTAATGCATGCAAACTTTAGTAAATTAGTGGCAGAAGTTAGTGCTGCCTATGACATGGTGATCATAGATACCCCGCCTATCTTAGCAGTAACCGATGCAGCTATCGTAAGCGCCCATACAGGCACTACGTTACTCGTAGCGCGATATGGACAAAACCACTTGCGTGAAATAGAGTTAACGCGTAACCGCTTTGAACAAAATGGCATAGATGTGAAAGGCGTGGTATTTAACGGTGTACTTAAAAAAGCCAGCAATGCTTATGGATATTATGGTTACTATAATTATGAATATAAAAGTGATGCATAAATAGAGTGGTTTTTCGGTGGCCTATTGGGCACTTTTAAATAAAAGTACAAAAACAAGCAATTACAATGAGGTAGTCTAAATTGACTGTCTCAATTTAGAAAAAAGTGTCTCAGTTGGATGTAATAAAGCTGAGATGCTTTGTTGAAATAAATCATATTCTGGTATGTATAAATTAGGTATCTCACTAGTAATTGAAGTGTTAAAGTTACGCCAATTTAAAAGTGGTCTGATTAAAATATAGTATATTTATAGATTTAGTAGCAGCTAAATATGAAATATTGGATACAAATATCGATGCTCTAAAAAGAAATATAGTCGGTGAATAAGGGTTTTTTTAGCTTAAATTGTCTATGCAAGTAGGATTTAAGTCCTTAGCGAAACTATAAGTCTAGCAATGATAATGAAAGGTGGTTAGTGGCAATTAAGTGGGGTGCGTAGCGCCTACTGTTGTGTAGTAATAGGTTAGCTGGCTGAATGAAGTTGAACTAGATTAAAGATATTTAAAACGACTGATGCGGTATTAAAAACAGAAGATAAAACTTAAACCTACGTACTGTGATTATTGTTTACGGGTATTACCAGTAGCTAAACTATCAGTATTAATAATTTTGGTAGCTATTTTATAGAGAAAGTATTTTCTGAAACTTCGAGTTTATAACTGCTGATAAAGTAAGTAGCAAGTAAATATAATAATATTTTATGTCATTATATTTCCTCTTTTTAGTGGTCAATGTATTTAAGCTTTCGGGCCATTGAAAATATTATAGCTGATTAATAGTATCAATATTTAGCATTAAAATATTAGTTAGGGGTTAACTTTGCACATAAATAAGAGGCTGTTAATAGCCAATTTTATTATAGTTATAAATGTTGTGGCAGGTAAAGTTTTTTTTAACGACGGGTCTGCTACCAGTTCAACAGTTAATTCGTCCTTTGCTGCTTACGTAATTGCTATAGTTTTTTTGGGTACATATGGTTATATTTTTTTAATTTTAAATAAGAGGTTTATTCCTAATAACAGCTTGCTAATTACCGCTTTCCTTTATTACATATGGATGTTGGTTTGGTCGTTAAATTCAAATATTCCATTGATGTCATTTTATTATTCGGTGTCGGGTATATTGATGTTGTTTTTTAGTATTTACTATAATAATTCTATAAGCTGCTTGACTCGCTATGATAGGTATAAAGAAATACATAAAACAATGTTCTATGTTTTTATTTCCTATACATTATCTGCAATGTTTTTCCAAGTATATTACTTGAAAAAAAGTTTAATGTTAGGTCTTCCGTTGGGCTTTGCTGCATTGCTTTATTATTATTTTGTGTTTATTCAAACTAAAAATGCTATAGATAATAATAGACTAATCAGTTTTTTTTGGGTTGTTTTTTT
>NZ_JACJDO010000074.1:0-5691 GCF_014163535.1 Pseudoalteromonas sp. SR45-4 | reverse complement strand
GCTAACAATACTGCTCCGCAATATGCTAACAATACTGCTCCGCAACAATCGCAAACTAACAACCAAACACAAAAAGATGAATGGACAAACACTGAATTTTATGGAAGTAGTAATCAATAATTATTTCTTTTATTAAAATTCAAAATTTATCTTACTTAAAATACTACTACCCAAATGGGAGCGACATACAGCCTCCATTTGGATTGCTTTATGTGCTCTCATTTAAACCAATGTGGAGTTCATTATGCAAAAACAACCAACCAATATTGTTAACCCAGCTAACTCAGACAACATTAAACAAACATCAGCTTATTTAAAACGCCGAGCCTCACGACTTAGACGAAAATCTAATTCAGCTAGAGACGAATCGTTACGTTGTTGTTTGTTACAAATGGCTGAAAGAGCAAATATGCGAGCGAACGAACTTTACTTTACAGCTAGTTAAGGAAAGTTATGCGTTTACATTTAGAGTTAGCAAAGCTTTGTAAAGGAAAAATCTTACGTCATAGAACAGTAGGTCACAAACGTGCTTCCAAACGGTTGCATATTTACTTCTCTATTTCGAGCCGACAACGCTTTGTAATGACAGAAGAACGTACTGATAAAGGACGCAAGTTTTCAGAGTTAGTAGAGGAACAATTAGGCAAAAGCTTAATTCAAATCGAAGGCGAATGTGAACAAAGATTAGGCTTACAAACAGACAATATTTAATTTTTTATAAACCAGCTGCCACTGCAGGAAACATCTTCCTGCCTACCGGTAGTGTGTGTTTCTTGCTTTTGCGGTTTTAATATCGTGGAGGAATTAACATGCAACTACTTACCGGTAGTGAAGCTCAAATAGATTTGTTTGGTCATGATCCTGATTTACCAATGTTCAAACAAAAAGCTAAAAGAGTTAGAAGTACAAAATCTAGGAAACGTAATAAAGATTGCAACAGCAATTCAGTTACATTACCTAACGGAAAAGCCACTATAGTAAATGCAGAAAATGGCATTACTGTAAGGCACCACAAAGCATCCCATGCACTGCCTGAACATCTACTAATGTTAAATCATGAGTATGACTCTAAGGCTGATGACTTAGTTATTAATTGGACGGACGAAGATATACACGACCTTTGGGACGGTATATTAAACGAACATCTAAAAATGCTACGTCAAACTAAGCCGGGCTCTACTGGTCGAATGGAAATATTGAAATGGCAAGAATCAGAGTCTTTTAAAGATCTTTGTGCTGCCGTTGCATACAGTCCTGACGATATTCGTGATGGCGTACTCTTAGCACTAAATAATTATGATTTTATCAGTCAAACTCGTGAAATTGTTAGTTCACTCACAAGTTTAGATAATAACGTAATTGAATTAGTTGCTAGAAGCGGTCTACCTCGTCGAGAGTTTAATTCTCGTCAATTTAAAGATCAGCTAGCAGATTGGTTTTTATCTCAATTTCGCAAAGCTAGAAATAGCAAAGAAAAATGGGAAAAAATCTACAAACTTATGCAATCTGATGAACTCAAAAATCTATCCAATGAAATTGGCTTAGATATTTCGGGTGTAATCAATCGTACTAAACCAAAACTGTACTTTATTCAGAATCCATCTGATGAAGATTACAGCATTTAATTTTTAACAAACCAACTCACCCCAAAGGGCAAATATTAACTCCCTTTAGGGAAGTTACGTTTGTCCTGCGCGGGTTTAATTATCCTGTGGAGGAATTTTATAATGAATACAGCAAACAACACTCAAGCAATAAAATCAGTTTCTAACGTTATTACTCGTGAATCAGCTCGCCAAATGTCTAACGACCAATTGGTTAAATTACTGGACCTGAAAAACCCTGTAATTGAGGATATTGTCTATGGCGATCCTCGTTGGAGTGAAATGGAAGAAGTTGATGCCGGAGAAGTTTTCTACCCTCATGTACCGAAAGGTGTCATTAAGGTGCTTCGTCCTAAACATCGTCACCCTAAATGCATTAAAGCGAACCCGTCTTACATCCCTCAACGTGATGTATTGCGACCGCTACTTGCTTGGTGGTGTGCAAATACACGTAAACTTTCTATGTTTATGTTCGGTGAAACAGGTACAGGCAAAACAGAAATGCTACTTTGGTTTGCAGATCGCTTGAACTGGCCAGTAACTTTAACTTCAGTAAACGAAAGTCTTAGACCTGAAAAGGTACAAGGCTCTTACATACTGTATGGTGATAAAACACCTTATCGTTACGGCTCACTTGCTAAAGCAATGAAATATGGTTGGGTTCAGATTATGGATGAATGTGATAAAGGTTCAGGTGATTTACTGAGCAAATTACATACACCAGCTGAATACAAACCTTGGGAACTAGATGACACTGGTGAAATCATTGAACCTCATACTAACTTTCGTTTTTGTGCAACCGGCAATACGAATGGTGGTGGTGATATGACAGGTCGTTATCATACAAGTCAACGTTTAGATGAGGCATTTCGCCGTCGTTTTGCGTTTATTGAGTGTGACTACCCATCAGAGGCAATTGAAGACAGCATTATCAGTGCTTCATACCCAAGTATAAGTAAGAAGACTCGCCACAAAATGGTGAAACTTGCTAAGGAAATGCGTCAAGCATTAAGAGCGCCACAGCTAGAAGCTAACGCCCTTACGCCTGAAGAACTTAGTAAACTTCAGTTACCAACTGAGCGTTTAAGTTGTGCATTTTCTACCCGTGTGCTTGTTGCATGGGCTGATTACATGAATATTTTTGGTGCTAAATCAGTTCCAATTAAAGAGTCATTTGACTTCGTATTCGGTAACAGCCTAGACGACGACGATAGACCAGCAGTAATGTCAATCTGTCAGCGCATATTTGGTGAATCTTTCAATCAACCAGATGAAGGTGACACTAATTTGGGAAAGTAAGTGAGGGAGAAGCAAAAGGTGAACGAGATTACCGCTCTTCACCTGAGCAAGATGTTTCTAATGTAAGTTTTACAGTATTAGAAGCACCGTTAGGTAATGGTCAAAGCAAGGTGTGGGCTATCGGATATGATTCGAGAGGCGTACATACTTGGTTTACTGAACCTAGTGGCTCCCAGTTGATTTACTACCATAAACCAATAGATACAGATTTTAATAACGATGTTATGAAAGCTGAAATCTATATCAATACTAAATTACGTGAGAAGCAACGAAAAGGTTATGTAGCAACAAATGCTAACCGGTTCAATGCAGCTAAATGTAGTTTTTATACAATTTAAAACTAAATAAACCATATCCTATAGGGAACACAGAATTTCTTCCCTATGGGGTAGTTACGTCTGGTGTTCCTTTGGGTGTTAACCAAAATTATATTCGGAGGAATACCATGACTAACTTTAACGCTAACACTGATGTACCTAATGCAATTGCTCAAGAAGCAGCTGATGCTACTAAAACAATGTTGAATCAACATGAACAATTGAAGCAAGGCTGTTCAATAATCGGTTATGAAATTCGTAACTGGTCGGGCAAAAAAACATTTAGTGAAGGTAAAGTATCAGCACTTGATACAAGCGGAGCTAATGTAGAACTACCAAGTGATCTAGTTTCACCTGGTCGCAAGTCGCTTTTGGATACAAAAACTCATTTAAGCTTTTGTAACCAGTTTGCGTCACGTATGAGTCGTTTATTCAATAAATATGGAGTTAAATTTTTAGGTAACTATCTTGTTGCTGACACTTTACTTCCTGATTTAATGAAAGAAGCCGAAGTTGATATTGCAGAGTACAACTTAAAAGTCGAAGACTTTTGTAGTAAGTATGAGCAATTAATCACTGAATGGTGCGATAAACACCCCGGCCTTGAAAGCGTTATACGTGATGGCTATATGTCTGTAGAAGAAGTGCGCTCGCGCTTTCGTCTACGCATTTATAAGCCTATGCGTTTCACACCAAGAGTAGAAGCTGACTTATCAGATATGGTAGGTGAGGTAGCTGCTCAACTCTTTGAGGATATTTCAAAAGAAGCTCAAAGCTTATTGAAAGATTCGTTAACAATCAAAGATGGTATGTCAAAAGGTTCATTTAAAGAAGAATGTACTCAAGATATTAAACGCCCTATACGCCGTCTACGCGATAAAGTGTTTTCCTTATATATGATCGATTCGGTTTTTGAAGGTATTGTCGATGTTTTTGATGACTTACTTGAAAAAGCATTACCGCAATCAGGAAAAATAAAAGGCTCGCACTTCTCTGTGTTAATGCAACACATAATGATGATGACTGACCCACATAAGTTAAAACTGCATGCTTCTGGTATAAACCAATTAGCGGCAAAAATAGCTGAGGTCGAACAATCACAACGCGAAGATGTAACCACTAATACTGCAGAACACGCAGATATTAATGAGTTAGATGAAGAAGCTCTATTGCTAGCGCAACTTGAGGCAATTCGTCGTAAAAAGGCCGAGCAAAAACAGCAACCGCAAGAAGTCCAAGCGCAAACTAATGCAATTGACCCACTTAAAGTTGCTATTGAAACTACAGCTGCTCAACAACAACCAGTTGATGAAGTAAATGTAGATGCTCAACCTGTAGTCGAAAGCTCTTTAGGTGCAGAACAAGCAGCAGAAGAGTTTATTAACGCTACAGTTAATGAAAGTCATAACACCGAAGCAGAAGCTTTAATGTTCGAAGATGATATTTATTTCGAAGATGAAGTGGCTGTTGAAAGTGATTTTGATATTAATGTTGAGAGTATTGAAGAAGAAAAAAGCGTACCGTCACATACCGTGACTACTAGCGGTTTCTTTTTCTAATTAAATATATAACCCATCAGGGGAGCATTATCCCTGTTGGGATTAGTGTTTCTCCCGATGGGTTTAAATAAACCAATAAACCCATTGTGGAGGAATACATGTTTAATATAACTAATCAAAACACTAACTCGGCTATCATAGCAAAGCGTAAACGTGCACTTTTAAGGAAGTTTACTTTACTGCAGCAAATGAATACGGGTCGCTCAGGCAATATATCAATTACTGGATCAGATGCATGTACTAACGGTGTTTTCACAAGGTTGCCAATAGGTGATTTTGAGGACCCTGAATACTTAGATATGCTCGAAGGTATGATAGATCATGAAAATGGTCATTATAAACATACAGATTTCAAAGTTGGTATTGAGTACGCACACAATAAATTTATTAGTGTGCTTAGCAATGTTTTTGAAGATATACGTATAGAAAAGTTAGTAGGTGATGAATACCCGGGTGCAAGACAAAATTTGGAAAAATTGGTAAGAGTAATTATTAAAAAGGGCTATTTTCCTTTTATTACTGAGGAACATTCCTTAGCAGTAAAAATACAGATGTTCTTTTTGTATTATGGCCGATACCACTTTTTGCATCAGTACACGATAAAATCTCACTCTGACAAAGCATCAGAGCTACTAATGAAATCATTACCAAATGTTTTTAGTAAGCTCTTAGATGTTGCCAAACGCTCAGGTTCACAATTAGGTTCTCAAGATGGTTACGATTTAGCTTTAGAAGTAGTAGAAATATTACGTCAAGAGCAACAAGACCAAAATGATAACAATTCAGATCAGCAAGATGATAATTCAAGCGGTGATGAAAGTGACGATGATAACCAAACAGGTGACTCTAGCGATGATAACCAAACAGGCGACTCTAGCGATGATAACCAAACAGGCGACTCTAGCGATGATA
>NZ_JACJDO010000073.1:0-5997 GCF_014163535.1 Pseudoalteromonas sp. SR45-4 | reverse complement strand
AATAGGCCAGCTATTGACGCGTAAATTCGCCTTGTTTTCACTGAAAACCTCTGGCTAGAGAAAATAAAATTAAATATAACGATGATTCAATATGTTAGTAAATCTCTTAACCAGAGTTCAGGTTAGTTAATGAAGATGTATGAAATTGCCTACACTTAAGCATCTGAAATCATATCAAAAGTAAGTCGTGATTGTGCTTGTATAATTAAATTTAAAAAATAATAAAAAAACATTAACCGCTGGTTATTTTTACGCATACAATGCGAAAAAAGCGGATGAGTTTGCATATTTTTTCAATATTTTATGCCCTCTACGTTACACTAATAGCAATACATACTAATAAGTGACTATTTATTAATATAACCTACTAAACTTTAAGGCTTAAGATGATTGAGTATCCGGTTGATAAACTACCCCAACTCATAAATGACTTATTACAGTGCGACACCACAGAGCGCAAAAATAAGTTATTAATAGACGCACAATTAACATTATCAACTGAGCATTTATCATTGCTTTTTGAAGCAATACCTAAAGAGCAGCGCCTTGAAATTTGGCAGTTGTTAGATGAAGACACGCAACACGAAATATTTGTTAATTTAAGCGATGACAGCACCTTATGGTTACTGCAAACTTTAGATGATAGCGACGGTTTTAAACTATTAGACGAAGTTAATGTAGAAGAGCTGCTTGAGCTTGAAGAAGTAATTCCTGAGCGATTTGTTGAGTATGCAAAAAAACAACTCGATGAAGCACAAACAAAGCAATATGAATTAGCGCAACAATACCCTTCTGAGCAAATAGGTCACTGGTTAGGTTTTGACTTTTTAAAAGTGTCTGAAAAGTTAACCGCGGGAGGCGCTAAAAAGTTACTCCATAAAGGGTTGCCGCAGTTCACAGAGGTTATTTATTTAGTGAGCCGTAAGGGCAGTTTAATTGGTGAAGTGGCAATTAATGATTTAATAAAAGCCAATGACAACGACAGTTTAATTACTTTAGCAAACCATGACTATGTATCGCTGCATGCAGATGATGATTTATACGAAGCTGCGGAAGTGGTTATTCATAGCGAAAAAATGGCAATGCCGGTTGTTAATGTTGATAACAAATTACTGGGCCGCTTAACCATTGCTTCAGCGTATGAGTTACGCCAAGAAATAACCGACGAGGCTGCCGCTAAAGCGGGTGGTCTGCGTGAAGACGAAGATTTATTTGCGAGTGTGCGAAAAAGTGCTAAAAACCGAGGTATTTGGTTGGGTATAAATTTGGCGACTGCATTTTTAGCCTCGTGGTTTATTGGCCTGTTTGGTGCAACTATAGAGCAAGTAGTGGCTTTAGCGGTATTAATGCCAATAGTGGCCTCTATGGGCGGAATTGCCGGGAGTCAAACGCTCACCGTTATTGTACGTGGCTTGGCACTTGGCCAGGTAACCGACTCTAACCGCGCAGCGCTACTTAAAAAAGAGCTAAGAGTGGGCGCGGTAAATGGTTTTGTATGGGCTTTTGTTATTGGCGCATTGACCTTTTTGTGGTTTAACGACGTTATGCTAAGTATTACTATTACCGTGGCTATTTTGCTTAACTTAGTTGCAGCATCGTTAGCCGGTGTAGTGATCCCTTCTATTTTAGATAAAATGAAAATAGATCCTGCGCTTTCGGGCTCAGTTATTTTAACTACAGTAACCGATATAGTTGGTTTTGTTACCTTTTTAGGTTTAGGTAGTTTGCTACTGTTATAGTGCCTTGTATCGCAAGGAACGCGTAAATAAATAGGAAAAACAATGACTTTTGATGTCATGATTTGGTGTGCTATTGCACTGTGTATTTCGCAGTCAGCAATATTTTCGGGTTTAAACTTGGCGTTTTTTTCGCTAAGTAGATTACAACTCGAAATGGAAAGCAGTAAAGGTAACGCCGCTGCGATAAAAGTAATGGCACTGCGTAACGATTCAAACTTTTTACTCTCGACTATTTTGTGGGGAAACGTAGGTATTAACGTACTGCTGACCTTACTTTCTGACTCGGTATTAATGGGTGCAAGTTCTTTTTTATTCTCAACTATTGCTATTACTATTATTGGCGAAATTACACCACAGGCGTATTTTTCACGTAATGCGTTAAAAATGGCCAGCATGTTGTCGCCGTTAATTAAGTTTTATCAATTACTGTTTTATGTCGTTGCTAAGCCTACAGGGCTAATACTCGATGCTTGGTTAGGCAAAGAAGGTATTACCTACTTTGCAGAGAGTGAGCTCAGAGGCATTATTCGTAAGCACATAGAAGCTGAAGAAGCCGATGTACAGCACGTAGAAGGTATTGGTGCACTTAACTTTTTTAGTTTAGATGAAATTAGTGTTACTCAAGAAGGCGAAGTGATAGATCCCGACTCAATCATAGCGTTACCAACCAAGCTTGATTTACCAATATTTCCTGAACTAACACTCAGTGCCGATAATGAATTTTTACGCAAACTGCACAAGTCTGGTTACAACTGGGTAATTATTACTAATCAGGCCGGTTATCCTTTGTTAGTGGTTGATGCGGATGGCTTTTTACGCGCAGCTTTGTTTGAGCCAGACACATTTGATCCGTACCACTTTTGCCACAGACCAATAATAGTGATCGATGAAAGTATGCGCTTAAGTGACGTTATTTTAAAAATTCGCGCCAGTCATTCATTAGACAAGTCATTCGATGGGGCAATTGAGCACGATGTAGTACTGGTATGGGGCGATGAAAAACGCATTATTACTGGGGCTGATATTTTTGGCCGATTACTAAAAGGTATGAGTGCGCCTAAACTTGAATTAAACCCCAGTATAGATCAACCTAAACCGCTTTAAACGGTTTAGGTTTATAAATTAATCACTTTTAATAATACTAACAATGCGCTGCGGTAAAGGTATTTCAATATTCGCTTTATTCATAGCGCTATAAACCCCACCATTAATAGCCAACTTGGTTTCGATTATTTTAGTGGTTGGTACCCAGTAGCGGTAGCTAATAGTTACGCCATTGTCGGCAAAGCGTTCTATACCAATTTGTGCATTGGGCACTTTAGCCACAAGCTCATGGCCATTCACAACATCTTCAATTAGTTTAACTGCGGTATTTGAGCACGCGCTGTAAGCAATGGTAATTTCGCCTTTTACCAATGAAAACTTAAACGAGTTATGGAGTATTTCACCGAGAATATGCTTATTGGGTATGGTTATTTCTACCTTTTCTTCGTCAATAAGTACTGTATGCCCCAGCTCTATTATTTTAACTTGCCCGCTGACATTTTTAACCTCTATAGTGTCGCCAACCACAAAAGGACGAGTGGCAATAATAGCAAGGCCAGCACCATAATTAGACAACATACCTTGCATTGCCAAACCCGCACCAAGCGACGCAGCACCAATAGCGGCCACGAAAGGGGTAACACTAATGCCTATTTTGCCCAGCGCAATAATAATGACAATTATTATGAGCAACACTTTAACTAGGTTACTCACAAAGTTAGTTAACGTGACGTCAATATTATGGCGAGCCATTAAATTAGCCACTACGTTGGCAAGCTTTTGCGCAACCCATAAGCCAATTAAGAGTATGAAAATAGCACCTACAATTTGCATGCTATAGGTAACTAAATACTCGGTAAGCATGGCGTAGTATTTTTCAAACTGTTCTATTTCTGGGCTGATCATATATGCTCTTAAGATGGCTGTTAAATATTTTTGCTAACTATAGCAAAGTGTTGACTAAGATTGGATATAAAAACGGTACTATTACAGCCGTTAAAAGCGCACTTAATGCCATGGCAACCGATGAAAATGCACCTATTTTAGGATGCTCAACCAATGCTGCTGCGGTGCCAATAGCGTGACAGGCAGTACCCATGGCAACGCCTTGCGCTTCATGGTTATAAATTTTAATTAGTTTAAAAAGTACAAAGCCAAATAAAGCACCCAATAAACCAATAAAAATAACCAAGGCAGCAGCGAGCGAGTCAATACCGCCTAATGACTCGGTTACAATTAGCGTTATAGGAGTTGTTACACTCAATGCTGCAACTGAGGCGCTAAGTTGTGTGGGTACAGCAAATATCATGCTGAGTAAAAAAGCCACTACAGTGGCGTTAATAATCCCTAAACTACAAGTGGTTACAATTAAGAGTAAGTTTTTACGTACATGAACAAACTGCTGATATAAAGGTAATGCTAGTGCCACAATAGCGGGCTCTAACAGCCAACTTAGTAATTGGCTGTGGCTAGCAAATTTAGTGTAAGGCAAGTTTAAATTAACCAAGAGTAAAGCAATAATAGCTATACTTAAAAATACAGGGTTAGTAAGTGATTTTAAAATAACATGCTTAACCCGCTGGTTAAGTAGCCTTAATAATAAAAACAGCGCAATAATAAACGGTACGCTAAGCCACCATAAATCTGGAGTTAGTTGTGTTGTTAGCGATTTTAGTTGCTCAGTCATTATTTACGCGTCCTTTAAAGTAGGCAATAACACTACTCACTAACAATAAGGTACTAATAGGGACTAGCAATACAATGGCAACTAAAAAAGGCCAATGCGACTTTATTAAGCCAAGGTGCTCAATAAAGCCAACCCCCGCAGGAATAAAAAAGATGGGCATAATATTTAAAATAGGTGAAGCGCAGGGCTTTAATTGATGCTCTTTTACTATGCCAGTTAACAGTAGCAGCAATAAAATAACCATTGCTAGTAAAGGCGCAGGAAAACTGCCGCCAATACTGTGCATAATGAATTTAGCCGCCGCTAAGCAGAGTAAAATAATTGCGCTACTTAACACATATTTCATTAGAGAACTCATTGGAAAGTCAGGAATTTAACTTTAACAAATCCCTGTTATTTATGCATGCATCATCTTACCAGCGTTTAGGGTTGGCATAATGAATATCGGTTTTACCCTTTGCTTTAGCAATTGCCTTTTTGGTATTTGGGCTAAGTAATAATCTAATTTGGCTAAAGGTTTCTTTGGCGAGTATGTTGCGTTGCTGAGTTTTATAGCTTTGCTGGGTAACGCGCTTAATTGCCGCCAGAGTGTCGGGCGAGCGGGCTAATAGTATTTCCAACATTTTTTGTGTGGCAGCCTCGGTGTCATCAGTTACTTGAGTGACCAAGCCAAGCTCTTTTGCTTGTAGTGCACTTATTGGATCAGCATGGCTGGCAAGCCATAGTGCTTGGTCGCGTTTTACTAAACCGCTCATTACAACATTAGCCCCCATATCTGGGCATAACCCCCAACGCGCTTCCATAATGGCAAATTGGGCATCGTGGTGCACTATTCTATAGTCAGCGCCGAGTGCAATTTGCAATCCACCGCCAAGGCAGTTGCCATTAATTTGGGCAATAACCGGCACGCTAAGCGATTGCCAACCCAATACTACCCGCTGGGCTAAATTTTTATTGCCAGGTAACCATTTAAATAATAATTTAATAATATTAAGCGGCGACGCCATAACTGCGGCTATATCTAACCCCGCGCAAAAGTGATCGCCATCGCCTTTTAAAACTACGGCGCGGATGCTGCGATCTTTTTTAAGCTTTTTTATTATTTTATTAAGCTCAACAAACATAGCAAAGCTTAAAGCATTTTGTTTTTGAGCTCTGCTTAGTGTGACAATTGCAATGCCTTGTTGTTTTTCTAATTTTATCATTTTGCACTCCTCTGACCTGTTGCCTGAGCTTATGATGTTATTTAAGTTAAGTAAAGTGAGCGTGGTTGATTAGGGTCTGTTTATCTTTCAAGGTTAAATTTGCAGCAGTGTGTTTGGTATTTAGGCAAGGCAGAGCCTATGTGGTGTGGTTATTCCCCATAAATAGGCGATAACGTAGCATCAATGCCAAACATGCGCTGCCCGAAGGGTTCTGCCTAGGGGCGATTGACTCTTTGTTGCCTACATGGATGTAGGTAAGGGGCGTGAGCAGGACGCGGAAGCTTTGCTCGGTTTTTACTTAGCCCACTAGGTTACAAACCTC
>NZ_JACJDO010000072.1:0-6184 GCF_014163535.1 Pseudoalteromonas sp. SR45-4 | reverse complement strand
ACAGCGCCGATGATAGTGTAGCATTTGCTATGTGAAAGTAGGACATTGCCAGGCTCCAAATTGTAGAAAGCCCGAATTTAACGATTCGGGCTTTTTTACGTCTGCAGAAAAGTGAAATGTGGGTGAATAATGTACGCAAATCTCCCACGTAGGTTGGGCGAGCGTAGCGACACCCGACACTCAAATCATAAAAAAATCACCACTAGCCAATGAGTTTAGTGCATTTGCACTGTGACTCTCCACCGCTGTGGGCACTTACGACATTCTACTGCGTTGTCGCTACGAAGTAGCGCACCGACATTCAAATCATAAAAACATCATCACTAGTCAATGAGTGTGGTGTATTTGCACTGTGACTCTCCACTGCTGTGGGCATTAAGACACTACCAGGCCTAATTAAAGACTCCGATTCTAATTATCGCTTTGTTATTGAGCTCGTTATTTAATATTAAATTACTCATTAACTTTATGCGATTAGTATAAAAACATTAAATTGTTAGACAAAAATAACCCCATCAGCAATCTCTGCTAGCACCTAGCACTTTTTCCTACAAATAAAATATAATTTTGCTTTGTGGGTTGCTTTGATTTAGGATCAAATCAGTTTAAAACTAAGAACAAATAGCCTGTGTATAGATTATTATTAAGTGCCTTATCAATTATATTTTGCTTTACTGCATCAGCGGTTGAAGTAACTGATCTTTATCAAGATATTTTAAAAGTTGATGATAAAACTCGAGACACGCGTTTAGCAGCAAGTCGTAAAGCATTGCTGAATGTTCTAGTGAAAGTCAGCGGTGATGAAAGTGCTGATCAAAACAGCTTAGCGCAACAAAAAACTCAAGATATTTCAGACTACATGCTCAAGTTTGAGTACGACGAGAGTACAACCGGTAACTTAAAACTTGTTGTTAAATTTGAAGCGCGAAAAATTAATGCATTAATTAAAGAGCTCGGTTTACCCTTATGGGGTGTGCAACGACCATTAATTGCAATATGGTTAGGAATTGAAGATAACTGGCGCAGAGAGCTAGTTACTCAAGAAAGCTACCCACAACTAGAACAGTTAATATACGATAAAGCAGGGCGACGTGGTTTACCGGTTGTGGTGCCTTTACTTGATTTACAAGACAGACGTCTAGTAGGTATTCCTGAAGTATGGGGTAACTTTTCAGAGCCAGTAGAAGAGGCCTCTAAGCGTTATAGTGCTGAGCGCAGTATTACAGCCAGAATGTATAAGCAACCAGATAGTGAAAACTGGGTTTTAGATTGGCGATTTACTAACGATGATCTTTTTGAATTAAATAGATTAACGGGTGATAAACAACAAGTTGTTGCGCAAATGATAGATACGTTAGCGAAAGGGCTAGCTAATGAATATGCAATTGATCCGAATGCTTATTACGAGCAAGCAGCGGCAACTTTAACTCTAAAAGGTACGCAAAGCTTTGTTGATATTGAGTTGGCTAAACGCCGGTTATCAAATTTAAGTGTGGTAACTCAGGCTACTATTATACGAAAAACCCCAGATTTAGTTGAGTTCAAACTTAATCATACGGGTAGTGTGGTTGATTTAAAAAAAGCATTAGGGCTTGATGCTGCGTTTAGAGATTATGTTGATCCAAGTGCTTTTTATCATATTGTTGATAAAAACAGTTTAGAGTATCAATGGATTGGTGAGTAATGCTAACTCATGAGCCAATGCAAATGGCATTGCCGGTTACTTTGCCCGATGACGAAACCTTTACCTCGTACTTTGGTGGTGAGGACTCTTTAGAAGTAAGTCATTTAAAAGACAGTTTTTCAAAATTGTCGCAATCTTTTCAATACACTTATTTATGTGGTTTGGGCGATTCAGGGAAATCTCACCTTTTGTACGCTACGTGTATTCAAGCGCAAGAGCGCGGCTTATCAAATATGCTGTTATCTATGCGAGAAGTTATTGATTTTGGCCCTATGGTATTAGAAGGCTTAGAAGCCCTTGATGTTTTATGCATAGATGATGTGCATTTGGTAGCGGGTGATGATGCGTGGGAAAAGGCCTTATTTAATTTTTTTAATCGCTTTAACGAGCCTAAAAAAATGTTAGTGGTGACCGCTGACTTACTCCCCGACATGCTAAATATTAGCTTACCAGACTTAGAATCGCGGCTAAAATGGGGAACTACACTGCAGATTCGCTCAATGAGCGATGACGATAAAGCACAAGCTTTAGTTAAACGCACAAAAATGCGTGGCTTAGAGCTAAGTGACGAATGCGCCCGATTTTTATTAACGCGCTTAAGCCGTGATATGCGTACATTACTCGACGTATTAGACAAATTAGATCATGCATCTATGGCCGCACAACGAAAATTAACAATTCCTTTTATAAAATCAACGTTAAAGCTCTAGTAGGTCTAGAATCTAGGCACTGCTTTCAGTTATCATAAGTTATTACTTAACAGCAATCACCTTCTGTGAAAGATCAGGTATCCAATGAACTTAGAAAATATATTAGCGCAAGCACTTGAGGCGGTAGCCAGTGCCAGTGAAATCGCGCAGTTAGAAGAAATGCGGGTTAATTACCTTGGCAAAAAAGGCGAGATCACCAGCTTACTTAAAACGTTAGGCAAAATTGCTCCTGAAGAGCGTAAAGAAGCGGGCCAAGTTATTAATCAAGCTAAACAAGATGTGCAAGCTGCTATAAACGATAAACGTGAGCTGTTAGCCAGTAAAGCGCTAGAAGAAAAGCTAGCCGCTGAAACTATCGATGTAACATTACCTGGGCGTGTTATGCCTACTGGTGGCCTACATCCGGTTACACGTACCATTGAGCGCATAGAAAGCTTTTTTGGTGAGTTAGGCTTTGCAGTTAAATCGGGTCCTGAAGTTGAAGATGACTTTCATAACTTTGATGCGTTAAATATTCCTGAGCATCATCCAGCCCGTGCTGATCACGACACTTTTTACTTCAACCCTAAGCTGGTATTGCGCACGCAAACGAGTGGCGTACAAATACGTACAATGGAAGTTGAGCAACCGCCGCTGCGTATTATTTCTCCTGGACGTGTATATCGTAACGATTATGACCAAACGCACACGCCTATGTTTCATCAGGTTGAAGGCTTAATGGTCGACACAGATGTGAGCTTTACTGAACTTAAAGGTATTTTACACGACTTCCTGCGTAACTTTTTTGAAGAAGACATGGAAATTCGTTTCCGTCCTTCATTTTTCCCTTTTACAGAACCTTCAGCAGAAGTAGACGTAATGGGTAAAGACGGCAAGTGGCTAGAAGTATTAGGCTGCGGCATGGTACACCCTAACGTTCTTAAGTCTGTGGGCATTGATCCTGAAAAATACACCGGCTTTGCTTTTGGCATGGGTGTAGAGCGCTTAACTATGTTGCGTTATGGCGTAAACGATTTACGTGCATTTTTTGAAAATGACTTAAAATTCCTAAACCAGTTCCGTTAAGAGTGAAACAATAATATGAAATTTAGTGAAAAGTGGTTAAGAGAGTGGGTTAATCCAGCCATTGATACGCAAGCTCTGTCGGAACAGCTTTCTATGGCTGGCCTAGAAGTTGATGGCGTAACACCTGCAGCAGCAAAATTTAATGGTGTATTGGTAGGTGAAGTTGTTGAATGTGGACAACATCCTGATGCAGATAAGCTACGCGTTACCAAAATTAATGTCGGTGGTGATGAACTACTTGATATCGTATGTGGCGCACCGAACTGTCGTTTAGGCATTAAAGTTGCGGTTGCAACTGTTGGCGCAGTGCTTCCTGGTGATTTTAAAATTAAAAAAGCCAAGTTACGTGGCCAACCTTCAAATGGCATGTTGTGTGCCTTTGTTGAGCTAGGTATTAGCGAAGAAGGCGATGGCATTATGGAATTGCCAAGCGATGCGCCAGTAGGTACAGATTTACGTGAATACCTAGGTCTTGATGATAATATTATTGATGTTGATTTAACACCAAACCGTGGTGATTGTTTAGGTATAAAAGGCTTAGCGCGCGAGGTGGGCGTACTTAACAGCATTGACGTAAACGTATTACAAATTCCAGCGGTTACAGCAACAATTGACGATAAAGTATCGATTGAATTAGTTAATGAAGATGCATGTCCTCGCTACCTTGGGCGTGTGATCAAAGGCATTAACCTTGATACAGCAACGCCGTTATGGATGGTTGAAAAACTACGTCGCAGCGGTGTGCGTTCAATCGACCCAGTAGTTGATGTTACTAATTATGTATTACTTGAACTTGGCCATCCAATGCATGCATTTGATTTAAATGCGATTGAAGGTGGAATTAAAGTACGTAGTGCAAACGCCGGTGAAGAGCTAGTTTTACTTGACGGTAATAGCGTTAAATTAAACGAATCTACATTAGTGATAGCCGATCATAATAAAGCACTAGCCATTGCGGGTATTTTTGGTGGCGAGCAATCGGGTGTTACAAATAAAACGTCTGATATATTACTTGAAAGCGCATTTTTTAACCCTGTAGCAATAGCTGGGCAAGCACGTAGCTACGGTTTACACACAGATGCATCGCATCGTTATGAGCGTGGTGTTGATTTTGCGCTACAGCATGATGCAATAGAGCGTGCAACAGCGTTACTACTTGAAATAGTAGGCGGTGAAGCAGGCCCAGTGGTTGAAGCCGTTGCCGCAGATAAACTACCTAAAGTGACTGAGGTTCGTTTACGTCGTAGCCGTTTAGACCGTGTTATTGGCCATCATATTGAAGATGAGAAAGTTACTGATATTTTAACTCGCTTAGGTTTTAACGTAAAAGTTGAAAACGACAGCTGGAGTGCAGATGTACCTAGTTACCGTTTTGATGTGCGTATTGAAGAAGATTTAATTGAAGAAGTGGCGCGTGTTTACGGTTACAACAGTATTCCTAATGTTGCACCGACTGCTAAGCTTAAAATGACCACCCATAACGAAGCGACTATCGCACTAAGCAAGTTTCGTAATACGCTAGTAGCCCGTGGTTATCAAGAGGCTATTACGTACAGTTTTGTCGACCCTAAAGCGCAAGCTATTTTGCACCCAGAAAGTCAGCCGCTAGTATTACCGCACCCAATTTCAATTGAAATGTCTGCAATGCGAGTAAGCTTAATGCCTGGCTTATTGGCGTCGCTAGCGTATAACCAAAATCGTCAGCAACCGCGTATTCGTCTATTTGAACACGGCCTTAAATTTTTAAGTGACGAAAATGCCGAAAATGGTGTTAACCAAGTGCCAGTAATTGGCGGTGTAATTACCGGTCTTGCGCATGGCGAACATTGGGTTGAAGAAAAACGCAACGTCGATTTTTACGATGTGAAAGGTGACGTGGAAGCACTACTGGCAATTACCAATGATATGAGCCGCTTTGAAATTAAAGCAGAGCAGTCAGATGGTTTGCATCCTGGTCAATCAGCGGTAATTTATGTTGCTGGTAAAAAGGTTGGTTTTTTTGGTGCATTACACCCTCAAGCGCAAAAGTCGTTAGATATCAATAATGCTACTTTCGTGTTTGAAATTGAAATGTCGGCAATCGAAAAAAGAAATTTACCGCAAGTTGCAGGGGTGTCTAAATTCCCTTCAAATCGCCGCGACATCGCGATTTTAGTGCAAGAGAGCGTAAATATTGGCGATATTTTAACAGCGATAGAAAAAGTTGGCGGAAATCAATTAGTTGACCTAAACTTATTCGATGTGTATAAGGGCAAAGGTATTGAGCCAAATTATAAGAGTTTGGCGATTGCTCTAACACTGCAATCGGTTGATAGAACACTCGAAGAGAAAGATATCAATCTAGTAGTTGATAACGTGGTGGCCACACTGGCCGAACAGTTTAATGCATCGTTGAGGGACTAGATATGGCGCTTACTAAAGCCGACATAGCTGAACACCTATTTGAAAAACTCGGGATCAATAAAAAAGATGCCAAAGATTTAGTTGAAGCGTTTTTTGAAGAAATCCGCTCAGCGCTTGAAAAAGGCGAGCAGATTAAGCTCTCTGGATTTGGTAATTTTGATCTTCGTGATAAAAAAGAAAGACCGGGACGTAATCCGAAAACAGGGGAAGATATTCCTATTTCGGCGCGTCGCGTTGTGACCTTTAGACCTGGGCAAAAACTTAAAACCCGAGTAGAAGTGGGTACAAGCAAAGCAAAGTAATATAAAAAAGGCAGCGTAAG
>NZ_JACJDO010000071.1:0-8447 GCF_014163535.1 Pseudoalteromonas sp. SR45-4 | reverse complement strand
ACTTTCAGCGCTAACTGCGTTGAATTTACTTGCAATAGGCCAGCTATTGACGCGTAAATTCGCCTTGTTTTCACTGAAAATCTCTGGCTAGAGAAAATAAATTTAAATATAACTATGATTTAGTACGTTAGTAAATCTCTTAACCAGAGTTCAGGTTAAGTAACATACAATCTATTTTATAATTAGTTGGTTTATAGGAAAAATGATGACTAAAAAATCGAAAACAAAAACGGCCACTAACAGCGCCGTAGATACTGGCCGCGGTGTTATAAGGCACAATGCGTTGGCTGCACTGGTTACCTCTAAAGTGTTTAAACCACAAGTGGTTAAAGCTAAAAAAGGTAAAGGCTCTTTTAAGCGCAGCAACAAGCATTCAGGACAAGAGTCCTATTTAATCGCCGCTTAAATAGCTGTGATCAAATAGGGCTTTTGCTAATGCTTTTAGTTATTAGAGATTAGGTACTAGCTTAACTTATTACTTTCGCCTCGCACTTGTTGCTAATAGTGCTATGTAAACTTTCACCTTCAGCTAGCCTAGTCTCTACCTGAAACTTAATGCCTGAGCGCTGTTTTATTTTAACCTCGTTACTTTTACTTTAATTTTACCGGCGTTAGCGCCATAAAATCGGCTTAAGTCGTTGGCAAATGGAGTAAATTCGCCTGATTGCACTATTTTAACATCTGCGCCGTCGGCTATTGCAAATAAGTTCTTGTCACTTTTATTAATAGCGCCAATTAACGAAAACCACTGTGCATTTGGCAGTCGTCTAAATGGCTCGAGCAATGCCATAGAGATTTCTTTTACGCCAAGTTGCACGTCATCGCGGTGCCAGCCAAGCGCAGTACATTTTATACCGTCGTCAAACCAATACTGATCAGGGTAAGGGGTAAAGCGATACGTTGCGCCTTGCTCTAGCATTAAACCAGTGGCGTTGTAGGCTTCGCTGGCAAATACCACCACATCTTGGCTTTGCTTTACTGCCAGTACGCTCATATTTTGGTTAGCAAGCATAATATGTGCACTTAACCCGGTAAAACTAAGTTGGGTATTATCGTTATAGATTATTTTATAAGGCAGGTTTTTAAGTGACTCTGGGCGGTAACTGGTGAGTTTGTTAATGCGTTCGGCCACGCTGTGGTGCACTAATGGCTCAAGGGGACTTGGTTCGTTATCTATCAGTACATAGCATTCTCTATCTACTAGTTTAAAAAATGGGTTAAACCAAAAATAATTTTGCTGATGGCTTAATGCCAACGGGTCGGGTGTAATTGTTATATCGTCTTGCGCGATTACTTTATTGTTAGGTAGTAAGGCTATATAGTCAATATCGTGACTAGTTAAAAAGGTGATATTTAACGGCTGCGAGATTAACCACTCTATTGCATAGCGCAAGCAAATATCGGCTAAACCATCGCGATAGTAACCGCCACCAATATCAGAATGCGCACCGGCAAACCACAATTCGGTAATGTTGCTTTGTTGGTTCATTAGTGTGGGTTCAAACGCGCGACGCTTTTCATCCAGGGCTACAAAATGTAAGGCTTGAGTAACATTACTTGCTATGGTGTGGTTTTCAAAAATTACATGCTCTGCGCCACGGGTCGCTTTGGTTATTTTTGATAAACCAATAGAGGCAATAGTGTCAAATACACACAGGTATACTTGCTCACTTATTAATGGTTCTAATAATTTTGCTAAGCGCCTAGCGAGTGCAGCGCCTCGGCTAAAACCAGTTAATAAGACAATGTCGCCTAGCTTATAATGGCTTTTAAAATCACTTAGGGCTTGTTTTAAAATGCTAGCTACATCGTCGTTACGTGGTGCGAGTGTTTGATTTAAAAAACGTTTTAAGCGGCTGCCTTTAGTACCAATACCTTGATAATAAAAACTAAGTTGATTGGTTAATTTAGTATTAGGAGAGTTATTAAGTTGTCCGCCAGCGAGTAAGTGTAGTTTAAGAATATTAGAAATACTGCTGTCTTCTTTAAAATGATCAGCACTAAACTGCTCGGCGTCTCTAGGCTCAGCACCGGTGCCATCAAAGTTAAAAATGAGTGTTTTAGCCGTCATTGCATATTACCTCCTAAGCTTTTTTACTTTATACCCAAAGCAAGCCTTTGAAATGCTGAACTTTGCATTTTGAGATGGTTTGGATATATAACGTAAAAGTGTTAAATATTAATGACAGCGGTAATAAATTCACCGCTGTGGTGTTTAAACTCTGCAAAACTTTAGGGTCTGTTGACCTTTGCGGATTAAAATTTGTTCAAACTAGGGGCGATTTAATCACGGCGCGAGATTTTTAACCTAGTGGGCTAAGTAAAAACCGAGCAACAAAGAGTTAATCGCCCCTAGGCAGAACCCTTCGGGCAGCGCATGTTTGGCATTGATTCTACGTTATCGCCTATTTATGGGGAATAACCACACCACATAGGCTCTGCCTTGCCTAAATACCAAACACACTGCTGCAAATTTAACCTTGAAAGATCAACAGGCCCTAATGTAACTTCATTTTAGGGCGTACCACGCGCAGTATTTTTTCGCTGATCCACAAGGCAAAGGTTTTTGCACTGCCGTGAATGGCGCGTTGATGCATGCGATAGAGCGAAATATACATAAAGCGGGCAATTTTACCTTCAATAAAAAAGCTATTACTGGTGAGATTACCCATTAAATTACCAACTGTACTGTAGCGAGACAGATTAACTAAAGAGCCGTGATCGCTGTACTTAAAGCCACTCAATGGTTGCTGTTTTAATGTGGCTATAAGATTTTTTTCAACACATTGCGCCATTTGATGCGCCGATTGCGCCCGCGGTGGCACTTGTTTGCCGTCAGCTTGGGTAAAGGCGCAGCAATCGCCCAATACAAAAATGCTGTCATCAACCGTGCTTTGTAAAAATTGGTTAACTTGAATTTGATTGCTGCGAGTGAGCTCAAAAATACCTAGGTCTTTAATAAAATCAGGAGCTTTTACTCCTGCAGCCCAAAGCATAATATCGGCATTAATGTGCTCATCGTCTTTGGTAATGAAGCCGTGCTCGGTGGCCTCTTTTACTTGCGTTTGTTCGCGTACATTAACCCCTAATTTTAGCAGCTCGCGCTTGGCACTAACGGCAATGCGCTCGGGAAGTGCGGGTAAAATGCGTGGCCCGGCTTCAATTAAATGAATATGTAAACGTTTGGACGACATATTAGTTAAGCCGTATAGCTTTAATAACTCAGAAACATGATACAACTCAGCCGAGAGTTCTACACCGGTTGCGCCGCCGCCCACAATGGCAATGTTTAATGATTGTTGTTGATTGTCGTCTTGGTGCAGGCGGGTAAAGCTGTCGAGTAACGAATGCTGAAAGCGCTCTGCTTGCAGATTCGAATCTAAAAAGTAGCAATGCTCTTTTATCCCAGGAGTATTAAAGTCGTTACTTACGCTGCCTATGGCAATAACAAGGTGGTCGTAGCGCACGTTGCGCTCGGGTAAAATAGTGTGGCCTAATTCGTCATAAAGTGGTGCGAGGGTAATGGTTTTATTGCTTTGGTCAATATTACAAAATGTACCAAGCTGAAAGCGATAATGATGTTTAGCGGCATGAGCGCTGTACACTACGCCGTCTAAATCTGGGTCAATAGAGCCGGTCGCTACTTCGTGCAGTAACGGCTTCCATATGTGGGTGCGGTTTTTATCTATGAGTAGTATGTCTGCGTGTTTTTTCTTTCCTAGTTTATGTCCTAGTTGGGTTGCAAGCTCTAATCCGCCAGCCCCACCGCCAATAACGACGATTTTAGGTGTGGTAATATTCATAACGCTGCCCTTAAAAAATAATATACCCAAGTGATCTGTATTTTTTATTGGTTTTTTAAGGTGACTTGGGTATCAATAAATTATTTTGGCAACAAGTAGTTATTACTCATTCTATGGCTGCCTAGTTTGCGCCTAAATAAAACTGATGTCAGCAATAAATAATGTTATTTGTTGTATACTGAGTTGCAAATATTTCATCTACACCGCATTTTTATAAGCATGACTATTGTTTAGTTATCTAAAGGACATTTATGAGCGCGCCACTAATTCAATCACTTGAGCAACACTTTGGCTTTAATCAGTTTAGAGGCGGGCAGCAGCAAACCATAGAGCAGTTGTTAAATGGGCAATCGTCGTTGGCAATATTCCCAACCGGCTCGGGTAAGTCTTTGTGTTATCAATTAACCGCGTTGCATTTACCGCATTTAACCTTAGTGGTATCGCCCTTATTGGCATTGATGAAAGATCAAATTAGCTTTTTAAACAGCAAAGGTATTTATGCTGCCAGCCTTGATTCGAGCCAAGATCAAATGCAAAGCAGTACCGTAATGAACGATGTTCGCAGCGGTAAAATTAAAGTCTTAATGGTGTCGGTTGAGCGCTTTAAAAATGAGCGTTTTAGAGAGTTTATTAACCAAATAGCAGTGTCTATGTTGGTTGTTGACGAAGCGCACTGTATTTCTGAGTGGGGACACAACTTTAGACCCGACTACTTAAAACTACCACGCTACCGTGAAGAGCTTAATATTCCGCTGGTATTATTATTAACCGCCACCGCGACTAAAAAAGTAAAGCGCGATATGGCCGAGCGCTTTGCCATTGCCCCAGAATGCATTGTACAAACCGGTTTTTACCGCGCTAATTTAGACTTAAGTGTGCTGAGTGTAAAAACGGCGGATAAAAATACCGAGCTTGCTAACATTATTAGCGCACAAAATGGCCCAGGTATTGTGTATGTTACTTTGCAGCAAAGTGCCGAACAAGTGGCTAATATGCTTAGCAATCAAGGGCTGCAAGCTGTGGCGTATCATGCTGGGCTTGAAGATACACTTAGATGGCAAATTCAAGATGACTTTATGGGTGGTAGAATTAATGTAGTAGTGGCTACGATTGCTTTTGGAATGGGCGTAGATAAAGCCGATATTCGCTTTGTTATTCATTACGACTTACCTAAATCGATTGAAAACTACAGCCAAGAAATAGGCCGAGCAGGGCGCGATGGTAACCCGTCACAGTGTTTTACCTTAGCCAACCTTGATGGGTTAAATACTGTAGAGAACTTTGTGTATGGCGACACCCCAGAGCTAAGCGGTATTGAGCATGTAATTAACGATATTCGCCAGCACCACAGCTCGCAGCAGCAATGGGAAATGCAAGAATATAGCCTTTCAAGCGACAGTAATATTAGGCAACTTGCGCTTAAAACTTTGTTAGTACAGCTAGAAATGCAAGGTGCAATTACGCCGCAATACGCTTACTACGCCGATTTTAAATATAAGTTTTTGGTTGATAAAAACGAGTTGCTAGGCCAGTTTGATGAGCAGCGCCAAGCATTTTTAACGCAAATATTTAGCCACACCGATTTTAAAAAGATATGGGGTACGCTTAATTTTGATAGCCTGACACAAGCCGCGCAAGTCGATCGAAAACGAGTGGTTGCGGCGCTTGACTACTTAGCCGAAAAACAGCTTATTACCCTAGAAACCAAACGTATTACCCAAGTGTATAAAGTGCATAGTGATGTGATAAACAACCCTGAACTTGCGCAGCAACTGCAAGATTATTTTACCGATAAAGAACAAGCTGAAATAAAACGTATAGCTGCATTGGTACGCTTTTTTGAGTTGCAAAGCTGTTTAAGCTACAACCTTGCCCGTTATTTTGACGATCAAAATGCGCCCCAGCAATGCGGCCATTGCTCAGTATGCAGAGGCCACAGTGTTAAGCTTGAATATTCAGTGCAAGCAGATGTTGTTGATGAGAGTGTAATTTATCAAAAAGTAGATGAGTTTTTACAGCATCTAGCCAGTAAAGGCATTAATAACGTAGGTGTAGAAACCCAATGTCGCTTTTTAGCGGGCATGAGCGTGCCTTTATTTGCACGCAATAAAGTGCGCCAATTGAGTGGTTTTGCGCTGTGTGAAGCGATGCGCTACAGTGATATTAAAGCGAAATTACTGGCGCGTCAGCTAGCATAATATTAGCTAAATTTAACCTAGTTAGCCTTTAAAATAGCCCCTAGAGATAGATTTACTCTGCCGATTTGAGCTTAGTTGGTGTATCCTAGTGGCTTACTTTATTTTATTAAGCCACTATGCCTCAAATTGTTATTCCGGTTAAAAACCTCACCACCACCCCAGAGCCTGTTACGTGTGCTAATTGCCAAGCCTGTTGCTGCCAATTAGAAGTACGCATAGTGACAGATACCGGCGTGCCATTTCATTATATTGAATACGATAAATGGGGCAGCGAAGTAATGAAACGTGCCGATGATGGCTGGTGCCAAGCCCTCGATCGCAACACACTCATGTGTTCTATTTACGAAAACCGCCCGTTAGTGTGTCGCGAATTTGAAATGGCGTCAGATGAGTGTATTACCGAGCGCGAGCTAGGAGGAATTTAAATTATTACAGCAAACGTAAAAAGGGCCCAAGGCCCTTTTTAAATGTGTACTAATTTAATGTAATTGGTATAACTATAAAACTAATAGCAGCCGATTATTAATCGTATTTAGCTTCAAGCTCTTGTGCGGTATGAAATTTTTCATGGCTTTGTAATTGCTCATCGTACTTAACTAGGTTTTTAAAGTGCGCTAGTTGACCTGAGTTTTTAACAATTTCGACAATAAACGACATCATAAAATCGGCGCCGGTTAGGGTGTCGCCTACTAAGTAACGTTTGCCTGCTAGGCGATCGTTAAAGTAGCTTATTACTTTAGCTGTTTCGGCGTCGGCGTAACCTTCTAAAAACTGGGTTTTAGCGCCATCTTTTAATACAAACATTTTAAGCAGCAGCGGTAAAATAGCTGAGCTTTCGGCAAAGTGTAGCCATTGCTGATAATCAACATAATCGCTAGTGCCTGCTTTAGGTGCAAACTTTCCGTTACCGTATTTAGTAATGAGGTAATCGGTAATTGCGCCCGACTCGGCAACAATAATCCCATCATCTTCTATCACCGGCGACTTACCAAGCTGATGAATATGTTTAAGTTCATCTGGGGCTAAAAAAGTGTCTTTATTACGTTGGTAAGCAACTATTTCATAATCTACGGCTAATTCTTCTAGTAACCAGATAATACGTTTTGAGCGTGATTTATTTAAATGATGTAGCTTGATCATAGTAATCCTTGTTGCGTTGCCATTTTGTACAGATAACAACGCATTAAATTTAAAGTGGGCTGTTAATTTTAACTACGGTTTTACCGAAGTTTTTCCCGCTGATCATATCGTTAAAGGCAGTAATGGTATTTTCCATGCCTTCTACCATATGTTCGCGGTATTGAATTTTTCCATCTTGTAGCCATTGCTGCATAGCGGTTGCAAACTCATCATAACGATGGCCATAATCGTCAAAAATAATAAAGCCTTGCATTTTAATACGCTTAGAGAGTATTTGCCCCATTAGCATACCCAAACGATCAGGGCCTTCTGGTAAGCTGGTTGCGTTATACTGCGACACTAAACCACACACAGGTACGCGTGCTGATGTATTGAGAAGGGGTAATACGGCGTCGAATACCTTGCCGCCCACATTTTCATAATAAACATCAATACCATTATCACAGGCTTGTTCAAGTTGCTGTGCAAAATTATCTGCTTTGTGATCAATACAGGCATCAAAACCTAATACTTCTACTGCGTGCTTACATTTTTCACTGCCACCGGCAACGCCGACGACTCTACAGCCTTTAATTTTTGCAATTTGGCCAACGGTAGCGCCCACAGGGCCTGTTGCTGCAGCAACGACCACGGTTTCACCTGCTTTAGGTGCACCAATATCAAGTAATCCCATATAAGCGGTAAAGCCCGGCATTCCCATAATACCTAGTGCATACGAAGGATTAGCAGGCTCTTTGCCTAATTGCATTAACCCTTCGCCGTTGCTAATAGCGTAGTCTTGCCAACCAGTGTAAGCCAATACCCATTCGCCTTCGCTAAAGGAGTCGTTTTTAGACTCTTGAACTTGGCATACAGTTGCCCCAACCATCACGTCGCCAACATTTACTGGGTCGGCATACGATTTAGCGTCGCTCATGCGGCCACGCATGTAAGGGTCAAGGGATAAGTAAATGGTACGCAGTAATACTTCACCATTTTTTAATGGCGGCAGCTCTAGTGTTTTTAATGCAAAGTTTTCATCGGTAGGAGCACCGTGTGGGCGTGATGCTAACGTGAGTTGTCGACTGGTTACTGACATATAAAATCTCCAATAGATGAGTGAACTACTTTGATCTGAATGTTTTAGTTTGTGTTTAAAGCAAAGTTGAAACTAAACAATAATGCGCAGATAAGTAGTAAGAAACCTGAGCTCCGGATAATAAACTTATCTCAAGCAGCTATTTTCAGCGCTAACTGCGTTGAATTTACTTGCAATAGGCCAGCTATTGACGCGTAAATTCGCCTTGTTTTCACTGAAAACCTCTGG
>NZ_JACJDO010000070.1:0-8875 GCF_014163535.1 Pseudoalteromonas sp. SR45-4 | reverse complement strand
CCTAGAGCCTAGAGCCTAGAGCCTAGAGCCTAGAGCCACAAAAAAGCCGCGCTATGAAATTACATAGCGCGGCTTTTTAATGCCTATATAAATGTTCCGGGCTAATGCCCGAAAACTAAATTATAAGCTTTCTATTTTTGCTTTTTGCTCAAGTAGCTTAGTTTTAGCATCGCTAAACTCAGCTAGTTTGGCATTTTCTTTAGCAAGTACAGCTTCTGGTGCGTTGTTAACAAACTTTTCGTTAGCGAGTTTATTTTGCACTTGTGCTAGGCCTTTTTCGGCTTTTTCGAGTTGTTTATTAATACGTGAAAGCTCGGCTTCTACGTCAATTAAACCCGCCATTGGGATCATAATTTCAAGATTACCAACATAAGACGCTGCACACGCAGGCGCATCATCTTTATTTTCGAGCATGGTGAACTCTTCAATTTTTGCAAGTGATGCTAAAAATGAGTTGTTCTCCTCAATGCGGCGCACGTCGTCGCTCGAAGCATTTGCAAGTAATACGCTAAGCGGCTTGCTTGGGCTAATGTCCATTTCACCACGAATGTTACGAATTGCTAAAATGAATTGTTTAACCCACTCTAAATCGTCCATTGCTTTGGCATCAACGCTAGCTGCATTATAAACAGGGAATGCTTGTACCATAATACTGGTGTTCTCTGTTTCAAGGCCTGCAAGTGGTGCTACACGTTGCCAAATAGTTTCGGTGATGTATGGCATCATTGGGTGCATTAAACGCAACAAGCTTTCAAGTACGGTAATTAGTGTATTACGTGTACCGCGTTGCTGTGCTTCACTGCCTTTAAATAATACCGGTTTAGTTAGTTCTAAGTACCAATCGCAAAATTGGTGCCAAGTAAACTCGTACAGGGTGTTAGCAGCTAAGTCAAAGCGGTAATTATCTAAATGCTCAGTATAACTTTTAACAGTTGACTCAAATTGACCTAAAATCCAGCGATCGGCTAACGACAACTCTTTTTGTGCATCGGTTGCAAAACCACAGTCTTGCTCTTCTGTGTTCATTAATACGTAACGACTCGCGTTCCATAGTTTGTTACAGAAGTTACGGTAGCCTTCAAGGCGGTTCATATCCCAGTTAATATCGCGACCGGTAGAAGCCATTGCTGCAAGCGTAAAGCGAAGGGCATCGGTGCCGTGTGCTTCAATGCCGCCAGCGAATACTTTGCGGGTATCTTTTTCGATTTTAGCCGCTAATTTTGGCTGCATCATGTTACCAGTACGCTTTTGTACTAACTCTTCAAGTTCAATGCCGTCAATCATGTCCAGTGGGTCAAGTACGTTACCTTTTGACTTAGACATTTTATCGCCGTTGTCGTCACGTATTAAACCAGTTACATACACGGTTTTAAACGGCACTTGTGGTTTACCATTTTCGTCTTTTATAAAGTGCAGCGTCATCATGATCATACGCGCAACCCAGAAGAAAATAATATCAAAACCAGTTACCAGCACGTCAGACGGGTGGAAGGTTTTTAAATCATCAGTGTTTGCAGGCCAACCTTGAGTTGAGAACGTCCAAAGCGCTGATGAGAACCAGGTATCAAGTACGTCTTCGTCTTGGCTTAGTGTTACGCTGTCTGCAATGTTATTTTCGCGGCGTACTTCAGCTTCATCGCGACCAACAAATACGTTGCCTTCGCTGTCGTACCAAGCTGGAATGCGGTGGCCCCACCAAAGCTGGCGTGAAATACACCAATCTTGTACGTCGTTCATCCACGAAAAGTACATGTTTTCGTATTGTTTAGGTACAAATTGAATGTCGCCGTTTTTAACCGCTTCTTTAGCCGGCTCTGCAAGAGGTGCAACACGTACATACCATTGGTCGGTAAGCAGTGGCTCAATTACCACACCCGAGCGGTCGCCGTAAGGAACGGTTAAACCATGATCTTCAATTTTTTCAAGTAAGCCTAGTTCTTCAAATTCAGCTACAATCGCTTTACGCGCAGCAAAACGGTCAAGCCCGTGTAGGCGCTCAGGAATTGGTGCATCAAACTCAAGTTCTTTGCCATCAAAGCTGTAGGTTTCGCCTTGAGTAAGAATAGCGGCGTCTTTATCGAAAATGTTGATCATCGGCATTTTGTGACGCTTGCCTACTTCGTTATCGTTAAAGTCGTGCGCTGGGGTTATTTTTACACAGCCCGTACCTTTATCTTTATCGGCATGTTCATCGGCTACAATTTTAATACGGCGATTAACAATGGGTAATAAAATCTCTTTACCAATTAAATCTAAGTAGCGTTCGTCATCAGGGTTTACTGCAACGCCCGAGTCGCCCAACATAGTTTCTGGGCGAGTTGTTGCTACCACTATGTAGTCTTTACCATCTTGAGTTTTAACACCGTCGGCTAGTGGGTAACGTAAGTTCCACATGTAGCCTTGCTTGTCTTTGTTTTCAACTTCAAGATCAGAAATAGCAGTGTGTAATTTAGGATCCCAGTTTACTAGGCGTTTGCCACGGTAAATTAGGTTTTCTTTATGCAGGCGTACAAACACTTCTTTAACGGCTTCAGATAGGCCATCGTCCATGGTAAAACGTTCACGATCCCAATCAACCGATGCGCCAAGGCGACGAAGTTGTTTAGTGATTGTGCCGCCCGATTCTTTTTTCCATTCCCAGATTTTATTTATAAAATCTTCGCGGCCTAAATCGTGGCGTGTTTTGCCTTCTTCAGCATGCAGTTTACGCTCAACCAACATTTGCGTTGCAATACCTGCGTGGTCTGTACCTACTTGCCATAATGTATTGTTACCTTGCATACGTTTAAAGCGCGTTAAGGTATCCATTATGGTGTCTTGGAAAGCGTGGCCCATGTGTAAGCTACCAGTGACATTTGGCGGCGGGATCATAATTGAATACGGGACGCCTTGGCCAGATGGTTTAAAGTAGCCTTTTTCTTCCCAGCCTTGGTATAGAGACTGTTCAATATCTTGCGGATTGTAGGTTTTATCCATTACACAGAACCTTAAATAAGTACTTAAATTAGTTGGTTAGCTATTTTACTAAAAGTGTTTTTAGTTATTAATATCTTGCGTGGTGATGTTGGCACCGAGTTGGCGTAGCTTTTTAAAACGCTCGCGAGCTGCTTGTTTAGCAACGGCTTCTACGGGTACAAAATCAAAAACTTGGTTAAAGCGGCGAATAAAATCCGGTAAGTTATTAGCCAAGTTAATTAAAACTTTACGATTGCCAACAGGGGGCGTAGTACCAATTTCTACCGGTGCGCCGCCTTTTGGGCCTTCACCTTGTAGGTTGTGAGGTACAAAACTGTCGGGATCAAATGCCCAAAGTGTTTCATCAATGGCAAAGGCGGTATTTTCGTTATCTACACAAATAAATACACGTTGGCCAAGCCGATACTGATCAGCGGCAATTTGAGCCGCCAAAGCAAAATGATCATCAGGCTTAGCCAGCGACTCATCTTGTTGCTTTAGAACGAAAAATTGGGCGTTCATGTTCATTGTATCGGGGTTTCCCATGACATTGAATGTGTAGCTAGTTAATACACATAAATTAAGAGGCTGATTTTGCCATATAACGGGTTTTGCTTCAATTAATACCCAAATAAATAAGGCGCCAAACGGCGCCTTATTAAGTAGCTAAGCGGTATGCTTAATCTTGAGCGGCTTCGCTTACGCCGGCTCTGTTTAATAAATATTGAGTAAGCATAGGAACAGGGCGGCCTGTTGCGCCTTTTTTAGCGCCACTGCGCCATGCCGTGCCTGCAATATCTAAATGTGCCCAGTTGTACTTTTTAGTAAACTTAGATAAAAAACACGCTGCGGTAATAGTACCAGCTGCACGGCCCCCTAAGTTAGTAAAGTCGGCAAATGGGCTCTCTAGTTGATCTTGATAGTCGTCCCATAGCGGTAGTTGCCATGCACGGTCGCCACTTTGCTCCGATGCTTTTAACAACTCATGCGCGAGCGGATTATGGTTAGAGAGTAAACCGGTTGCATGTGCGCCTAGTGCTACAATACAAGCACCTGTTAATGTGGCTACATCAATAACGGTTTCTGGCTCAAAACGCTCTACATAGGTTAGTGCATCACATAATACTAAGCGCCCTTCGGCATCAGTATTTAATACTTCAACGGTTTGCCCCGACATAGTGGTTAAAATGTCACCTGGGCGATATGCATTTGGCCCCGGCATATTTTCGCAGCCGGCTAAAATACCAATCACGTTAATAGGTAACTGCATTTGTGCCAGTGCACGCATTGCACCAATAACACCTGCAGCACCGCCCATGTCGTATTTCATTTCGTCCATGCCTTCGCCAGGTTTTAATGAAATACCGCCCGAATCGAAGGTTAAGCCTTTACCAACTAATACGATAGGAGCTTGATCATCTGCGCCGCCTTTGTAGTTAATTACCGACATAACCGATTCGTTCACACTGCCGCGACCAACAGCTAAGTAAGAGTTCATACCTAGCTCAGCCATTTGCTCTTCGCCGATTAGATCAACAGTAATGTTGTCAAAATTAGTTGCTAGCTGTTGTGCTTGCTCGCCTAAATACGCAGGGTTACAAATATTAGGTGGCATATTTGCTACGTCTTTACATAGCTTACTACCGGCAGCAATAGCTAAACCATGCTCAATAGCGCTTTCGCCTATAGTTAGCTCGCGACGCGTTGGAACATTAAACACCATTTTACGCAGTGGACGACGTGGGTCTACTGTTTTACTTTTTAGTTGATTAAAGGTGTATAAACAATCTTGGGTGGTTTCTACTGCTTGGCGCACTTTCCAGTAGGTATCGCGACCTTTAACGTGTTGCTCTGTTAAAAAGCATACCGCTTCCATAGAGCCGGTGTCGTTTAAGGTATTAATTGTTTTAGAAATAATTTGTTTATATTGCTTATCGTCAAGCTCGCGCTCTTTACCACACCCTACAAGCAATATGCGCTCGCTTAAGATGTTTGGTACATGATGCAATAATAAAACTTGGCCCGGCTTTCCTTCTAGGTCACCTCGGCGAAGTAAATTTGAGATATAACCATCACTGATTTTATCGAGTTGTTCACCAATGGGGGATAACCGACGAGGCTCGTATACACCAACTACAATACATGCGCTACGTTGTTTTTCTGGGCTACCACTTTTTACGTTAAATTCCATTGTCACTCCTGATTTTGAGTCATCTTTAGAAGCTAAGCAGAAACTAAAAATATTTTTAGTCTTATATACCTAAATTATTTAGGTGTAGCTCTAATCTTAGCTGATTTTGCCCGACTCTTACTGTGTAATTGAACTTTATCTGCTTAAGGGTCACTAATGCAACATTATATCGTGTTGTTAGGTAGGATAATTAATTTTCATGGCTTATAATATTAGATCTATACTCGGCAACGCTGAGTAAAATCATGACTAACTATAAACTTTCACTATTGCAGTGACACACCATGTTTAACAGGGGCGACTATTGCTTATTTTTCGTTATTTGACTGCTGAGGTTTTAAAATCGCAGGTCGCCGTATTTTTAACTTTGATGACCATTTTTTTGTCGCAAAAGTTAGTTAGTATTTTAGGCGATGCCTCTGAGGGTAGTATTCCTGCTAAATTAGTGCTATCGATGATCGCACTTAAATTGCCGCAGTTAGCCTCGTTAATTTTACCGTTGAGTATATTTTTAGGCATAATTTTGGCCTACAGCCGTATCTACGCCGATAGCGAAATGACAGTACTTAAAGCCTGTGGTGTAAGTGAATGGTATGTGGTTAGAGTGACGCTTATATCAAGTGTGGGGTTGGCTATTTTAGCCGCCGCGCTCACCATGCATGTTGCCCCTTGGGCAAGCGAGCAAGAGTACCAATTAAAAGAGCAAGCTAAAGCCGATGCGGGATTATCTGCATTAAGGGCAGGTCGCTTTCAGCAAACCGGTAACGAAAAAGCCGTGGTGTTTATTCATAACATTGAAAACGGTGGAAAAGAGCTTAATAAAGTATTTGTAGCGCAACTCCCCGATAGCGAAAAAGACAACCTTGCACGCCTAGTTTATGCAGAGCAAGGAGTTGTAATTGAAGCGCAAAATGGCGAACAACAACTCGTTCTTAGCGACGGCAAACGCTATGAAACTGATGGCTTAACGCCGGCGCTCAATTTAACCGAGTTTGACGGGTATAGTGTACAAATACGTGAGCAAGAAATAGAGCACCAACGCCGTAAGTTAGAAGCAATTCCTACTAATCAATTGTTGGCACTTAATACTCCAGAGGCAACCGCGCAGTGGCAATGGCGTATTGCTATACCGCTTTCTATTCCACTGCTGACACTATTAGCAGTACCGTTAAGTGTGGTTAATCCACGCCAAGGTAAATTTGCTAAGTTAGTGCCGGCAATTAGCTTGTACTTAGGTTATTTTATTTTACTTAACGCTGCTAAATTTGCTGTTGAAGATGGCAAAATACCTCCCTCTATTGGCCTTTGGTGGATTCACTTAAGTGCCTTATTTATTGGCGGACTATTAATAATTAAAGGGCGACCACTTGGCGCTTGGCTTAAAGCGGTAATTACTAAGCGGGAGTTGGGCGCATGATGAAAACCCTTGATTGGTATTTAGGTCGCAGCATTTTACAAACCACCGGCTTTGCATTATTGGTACTGGTAGGCATTAGTACCTTAATTAAATTTATCGACCAGTTAAAGTCAGTTGGCCGTGGTAGTTACGATTTAATGACCGCGATGCTCTACACGCTTTACACAATACCGGGCGATTTAGTGGTGTTTTTTCCGATGGCCGCGCTCATTGGTGGCTTAACGGGGTTAGGAGCGCTTGCCTCAAACAGCGAGCTGGTGGTAATGCACGCTGCAGGTATGTCGCGCTTACAAATTATAAGCTCGGTAATGAAAACCGCCGTATTTATGGCGCTATGTATGATGGCATTAGGCGAGTGGGGAGTACCCGAGGCGCAATTACAAGCTAAAGAAATGCGTAACCAGGCAATTCATGGTGGCGATGTTTTTAATGCGCAAAAAGGCGTATGGGCAAAAGACGGCAATAACTTTATAAATATAGAAGATGTAGATCAAAATGGTAAATTAAATGGTGTGCATATGTACCACTTTGATCAGTCGCTATCGCTTACACAAATAACGAAGGCAAAAGATGCGCTAAGTCGCGAAAACGGCTGGTTACTGCGCGGCGTCAATAAAGTAAAAATAAGTGATGAGCTTATTACTACAGAGCAAGTGCCTGAGGAGTTTTACCCATCACAACTTACTGCTGAAAAGCTGGGTGTGGTGTCGGTTAAACCTGAGTCGCTGTCGTTTACTGGGTTATGGTCTTACTTAGACTATTTAGAGCAAAACGATCAAGATACCAGCACCTATGAACTCGCGCTTTGGCGCAAGCTTATGCAGCCAATATCTATAGCCGTAATGTTGCTAGTTGCACTGTCGTTTATATTTGGCCCGTTGCGTACCGTCACTATGGGTGCACGTATTATAATGGGCGTAGTTACGGGTATAGTGTTTCATCTAACCAACGAAATATTTGGTCCTGTGGTTATGGTATATCAAATACCTGCGTTTATTGGCGCTGTAGTGCCTAGCATTATATTCACCGGCTTTGCTGCTTACTTAATGAATAAACGCGCATAAAACTAGTTATAAAAAGGTAGTTACAAAAATACCTTGAAACAAAAAAGCGTGGCTACTTTATAAAAGTGCCACGCTTTTTTGTGCTTATAAATTACAGTGTATTACTTTTAATTAATCAAGCTCACGGTAAATACGCTTGTTTTCTTCTTTGGTGAGTGCAATAACTTCGGTTTTAGAAAGGTAATCTTGCAAAGCTTTTTTATTTTTAAAATCAACCAATACCACTAAATTACCTAAACCAAGTAATGCACTAACGCTGCGAATTATTGCTTGCGGCCAGCTAATAAGTTGCCCATCTAGAGTTTGTACTTTTAAGCGCCATGCGCGCATGCCAATGGTTTGCCCGCTTTTAGTCCAAAAATAAGCAAAAAAGAATACGTTTACTCCAACAAACAACGCACTTCTAATACCAGAGAGTAACGTGGAGTCTTGTATTAAAGCAGCAGGATCGTCAGTTTTAACTATCATATCTAAAGACGTTAGTAGCTGAATGACTGCAAAGTAGAGTATGGCAGTAAGCATAGATAAAGAAATTACGACCAAGGCATCATAAATTAACGACGCCAAACGACGCCAAAAGCCAGCTCGTGGAAATTCATTCAACATAAATATACCCTCACTATTAATATGCGCGCTAGTTTAGCAAATAGGCTGGTAAATACTACCTCTTCAGTAAGGCATTAAAGCGCTGCGCAGAGTTAAATGTTAATGGTTGCTTAATTGTTAAGCGGTTGATTGTACTTATGTCATAAAACGCTTGCCGCTACCTTTATTGATTGTATAATGCTTAGCATAGAGACGAAGGCAGTTTTATAAACCTAAGCTCTAAAGTGGTTTTTCTTTATCTTCTGGTATTTAGAAGGTTAAAGAAAAATTATGCCAGCGTGATGAAATTGGTATACATGGGGGATTCAAAATCCCCTGCCGAAAGGCGTGCCGGTTCGAGTCCGGCCGCTGGTACCACTTTTTATAGCCCCGATCAAATTGGTCGGGGTTTTTTTATGCCTACGAAAAGTGCAAACGGACACAACCCGCCGGACTCGAGCGGCACGCGGGAGTGCCGCTGTTATAAGTTAAAGTCCGGCCGCTGGTACTAATGCCAGTCAGTTAACACTGACTGGCATTTTTTATAGGGATATTTAGATGGTTTCTTTTTCACACATCGTGGAAAGCTGCGCTCATGACGCCTTGTTGGTAACTGAAATAGCGTCAGCGTTTCTAATAAATGCTCATAGTGTTTTGGTAAAT